>NZ_JBIWNZ010000013.1:111577-255391 GCF_044767505.1 Kitasatospora sp. NPDC101235 | reverse complement strand
GTCCTCATCGCGGTGCACGGCGCCCTGCTCGGACTCGGGCTCGGCCTCGCCTGGGGCATCGCCGGGCAGAAGGTCCTCACCCTCTACGGCATCACGGCCCTGAGCATCCCGTGGACCACCATCCTGGCCGTGCTCGCCGGAGCGGCCCTGGCCGGCCTCGCCGCCGCGGTCCTGCCTGCGGTGAAGGCGGCCCGGACCCGGGTCCTGACCACCATCGCCACCTCCTAGAGCAGCCGGTCGGCCCTGTTGGCCCCCGGGCCAAGGCCGGCCGGCACCCCGCCGCCTGCCGACGGGCGCGCCCCCGAGCGCCCGTCGGCAGACGGCGAAGCCGGACCACCGCCGGAACCCCGCAAGGGTCGATCCCCTCGCCACTGCCGAGCGACGTGGCACTCTCGGTCCTGGACGAGCATGTCGAGCAGGGGCCGGCCCGAAGGGCGCACCCGTGACGCCTCCACCAGTCGAAGCGGCACGTACCCTGCCAACTGACCGCCCCCGTATCCGTCGTTGCCGAAGCCGCCGCCCGAGGACGCTTCGCACTCCGGACGTCGTCGTGGGACCTCGCGAGCGATCCGGAACAGGTGGTGCCGGCATCCGGCCCCTCCGATCAGCCCAGTCGCTTCCGTCTGCTCCTGACCACAAGGGAGTTCACGGGGAGGGCCGGTGGCACCCGGGTGCGTTCTGTGCGTCCCGGGATCGAGGCCGAGCACACAGGCCCGTCCGGTCGACCAGGCGGCGTGCCGTCAGGCAACCGGCCCAGCTCCGCGCGCGCTCGCGAAGCCGGCCTGGTGAGCTGTGCCGGGAGCCGACGACCCGGTCGGCCTCCCGGACAGCCTGAGGGAGGAATCCGTGCCGGACACGCCGACGTCGTACGCCGACCTAAGCGCCCTGGTGATCAATTGCACCCTGAAACGCTCCCCGGAGCGCAGCAACACCCAGGGCCTGATCGACCTCAGCACCGGCATCCTGGAGCGCCAGGGTGTCGCGGTCGAGGTCCTGCGGGCGGTGGATCTCGACATCGCGACGGGCGTCTGGCCGGACATGACCGAGCACGGCTGGGAGACCGACGAGTGGCCGGTCATCTACTCGCAGGTGATGGCGGCTGACATCCTCACGCTGGCCGGACCCGTGTGGCTGGGAGACAACTCGTCCGTGATGAAGAAGGTGATCGAGCGACTGTACGCCTGTTCGTCGATCCTCAACTCCGAGGGTCAGTATGCCTATTACGGCCGCGTCGGTGGCTGCCTGATCACCGGTAACGAGGACGGCGCGAAGCACTGCGCGATGAACGTCCTCTACAGCCTCCAACACCTCGGGTACGTCATTCCGCCGCAGGCCGACGCGGGCTGGGTCGGCGAGGCCGGCCCCGGGCCCTCCTACCTCGACGAGGGCTCGGGCGGTCCGGAGAACGACTTCACCAACCGCAACACCACCTTCATGACCTGGAACCAGCTCCACCTGGCCCGCATGCTCAAGGACGCCGGCGGCATCCCGGCCCACGGCAACCAGCGCTCCGAGTGGGAAGCCGGCTGTCGCTTCGACTTCGAGAACCCCGAGCACCGCTGAATTGTCGGCCGCTGACTCCACCGGCGGCCGACGCGCAGTGCCTCGGCCGGCCGCCGCACGCGCCCCACCCGGGGCGCCGTGGACCCCGCGACATCAAAACGTAACGTTTCTGCGAAAAGCCGTCAGGCGTAAAGTCTTCCCCAACTCCTGCCCAATCTGGCATGTTTCCTTCAATTCCCGTGCGATCCCCCTCACGCACGGGCCGAATCGGAGGACACGTGTCACCCCTGATATCCCGGCGGCTCGGCCGCCCGGCCGCAGCCCTCGCCGTGCTCTCGGCCATGGCGCTCGCCACCCCCACCGCGTTCGCGACCGCCGCCACCACGACCACCACCCCCACCGTCCCCGGCGCCGTCTCCGCGCCCGCCGCCCAGGCCCCCGCCGCCCCCGCCGCCCCCGCCGTCGCGGGCACCGCGGCCGGCTGGGCCGCCGGCACCCGCGCCTACCTGGTGATCAGCGCCCCCGCCGACATCGCCGCCGCCAAGACTGCCGTCGCCGCCAAGGGCGGTACGGTCTTCGCGAGTTACGACCCGATCGGTGTCATCGTCGCCCACTCCACCAGCGCTGGCTTCGCCGCCGCGCTGCGGACCGTCACCGGCATCCAGCAGGTCGGCGCGACCCGCACCTCCGACGTGCCGGCCGACGCCTACAGCCCGGCCCTGCCCACCAACCCCGCCCAGTCGGCCACCACGCTCACCGAGTCCAACCGCTGGGACATGACCCAGATCAAGGCCGACCAGGCCTGGAACGTCACCACCGGCTCCCCGTCCGTCAAGGTCGGCGTGCTCGACACCGGCGTGGACGACCAGCACCAGGACCTCGCGCCGAACTTCGACGCCGCCGACTCGGTCTCCTGCGCCTACGGCAAGCCCGACACCCGCAGCGGCGCCTGGCGGGACGTGGACACCCACGGCACCCACGTCGCCGGCACGATAGCCGCCGCGAAGAACGGCAAGGGCGTCATCGGCGTCGCACCGGGCGTGAAGATCGCCTCGGTCCGGATCGCCGAGCCGACCAGCACCCTCTTCTACGCCGAGAACACCGTCTGCGGCTTCGTCTGGGCCGGCGACCACGGCTTCAAGGTCACCAACAACAGCTACTACACCGACCCCTGGCAGTTCAACTGCCCGAACGACCTCGACCAGGCCGCCATCATCGAGGGCGTCAAGCGCGCCCAGGAGTACGCCGAGGGCAAGGGCTCGCTGCAGGTCGCCGCGGCCGGCAACTCCAACTACGACCTGGCCAACAAGACCACCGACACCGAGAGCCCGAACGACTCCACCAAGGTCACCCGGACCATCAGCAACGCCTGCCTCGACATCCCCACCGAACTCCCCGGCGTGGTGACCGTCGCTGCCACGGGCAGCGGCAGCGGCAAGGCCTCCTACTCCAACTTCGGCCGGGGGGTCATCGACGTCGCGGCGCCCGGCGGCGACGGCGCCACCGGCGTCTACTCGACCCTGCCCGGCGGCAAGTACGGCACCAAGAGCGGCACCTCGATGGCCTCCCCGCACGTCACCGGGGTGGCCGCGCTGATCGCGAGCACCGACCCCTCGCTCACCCCGGCCGACATCCGGGCCCGCCTCGCGAGCCAGGCCAACGACCTGGCCTGCCCCGCCTCCGACAGCCGCTGCACCGGCACCACCGCCAACAACGGCTTCTTCGGCGAGGGCCAGGTCGACGCGCTGAAGGCGGTCGGCGGCGCCACCCCGCCCACCGGCAAGTACTTCGAGAACACCGCCGACGTGGCGATCCCCGACAACACCACGGTGGAGAGCCCGATCACCGTCACCGGCGTCACCGGCAACGCGCCCGCGACGCTCAAGGTCGGCGTGGACATCAAGCACACCTACCGCGGTGACCTGGTCCTCTCCCTGGTCGCGCCCGACGGCACGGTCTACCTCCTGGAGGACTTCCCGAACAACGACAGCACCGACAACGTCGCCAAGACCTACACCGTCAACGCCGCCGCGAGTGCGGCGAACGGCACCTGGAAGCTCCGGGTGAAGGACGGCGCCTCCGGCGACACCGGCACGATCGACGCCTGGAACCTCACCTTCTGACCTCGCCGTTCCGCCCGGCCGCCCGACGCCCAACCGCGTCGGGCGGCCGGGCCGTTCAGTCCAGGAAAGGAGCGGCTTGACGCGATGCACTTGAGCGCTTCGATCGGGAACCGCCGCCGACTGCGCGTCGGTCGCCGGCAGGAAGCTGACATCCCGGTACCCGACTACCCGGGCCGCTTCGTTGCCGTGGCGCCGGCACAGACGGGGCGGGTGCGGGCGGCGTAGGAGCGGGCGGCCACGACGAGGCCGATGCCCAGACCGCCGAATGCCAGGCCGCCGAACTCGACGAACCAGGTGACCCCCGAGCTGGTGGTGAACGGCGAGGACGGCTCGATCTCAGGCAGCACGCCGACAGCCATGAGCGGGGCCATGATGACGAGGACGGCCCCGTACATCGCCAGGGGGATGCCGGTCAGCCAGGCCGGAATCAGGGGCAGCAGGCGCGGGACCCGTCGCCCGGACAGGAACAGCGTCCAGCGGGGGAACACCTGCCCCCACACGTACAGCAGCCCCAGCAGCAGGAAGATCCCGACCATCGCGGCCAGGGCGGTCACGTCGATCCCCACCGACGCGGTTGCCTGCGCCGGGCCCGACGCGTCGACGATCGACGTCCTCTCCCAGTCATCGCCCGCGACGCCGAGCGCGTTGCCGCCCAGCGTCCAGATGGTCTTGGCTCCTGCCCACGGCAGGAGTCCGCACATGAGCAGGTACACCGCGACGCGGGTCCGCCTCGGGGCCCGGGAGGCGGCTGGGTGGGCAAACGGGCCATCGCCGGCGCCGGCGTGCGGCCTCCCACATCGCGGGCAGTCGCCGCGCAGCCGTCGGCGGTACGACAAGCCGACGAGGAGCAGAAGGGCGGCGCCGGCCGCGTTCAACAGCACCTGGGCCAGCCCGGTGGCGCTCTCGACCCCCGAGAGCGTCGCAATCGTCACGAAATAGATCGGCAGCCCGTTCATTCCCACGACGAACACCGGGAGCGCCGTGATCAGCGCCGTCGCCACCGCAACCCGGCCGAGCTTGGCGAGCGTTCGGGTGCCGGCGAGGCAGGCGCCGCCGGCCAGGAGCGCGAGGGCCGCCAGGAAGAGCTGGACCCCCGGCGCGTACGAGGCGTGCTCCTTCCATTGCACGGTGGTGCCCGCCGCCGCCCACGTGACCTCGACAGCGGCGTACAACACGCCCCACACAGCAGCGGCCATGGGTACCCACATGGGCCACCGCCGCCACCACAACGTCCGCCCCGGGCTTGTGGTCGGTGGCCTGGAAGCGCCGCCTGCCTCCGAGTTCGCATGAACAGCCACTGAGACCCCCCGTATATCCGGATTGCCGACACCCCAAGACTCCCTGTCACCCGCGCCGATCACATCCATCCCACGGATCACCCGACTCCCCCGCGCGGGGGAAGGCCGGAGCGTGAGGTTCAGGCAGCCATGAGAGAGGAACCGACCCGAACACTCGGGTGTCTCCACCGGGACGGGAGGGTCCTTCGGGATCGGCTCGCCCTGCTCGCTCACGCTGCTCACCTCCATGGCGTCCGGTCCCGGTGGCCCGCCCGCGGACGGCCACCGGGACCGCGGCTCAGTGCTTGCCCGCGTCCTTCACCTTCTCCGCGGCCTGCTTCAGATCGCTCTTCGCCTGCTTGGCGCGGCCCTTGGCCTCGACGGTGCGGTCGCCCATCGCGCGTCCCGCGGCCTCCTTGGCCTTTCCCTTGCCCTTCTCGGCGATGTTGCGCAACTTCTCCTCGGTGCCCATCGCTTCACTCCTCTCATGACAGGGACGAGATTGCGCCCCGCGGTGGCGTGTGCCCGGGGGAGGTGCTTCCACACCTGCGGCAGTGTCCGCCCGTCATACGGGGTTTGACGGCCAGACGATCCTGTGCCGGTAGGTGAGCCCCGGTCCTGGCGGCAGTACCGGACGCCCGGGCGCGGGTACCGGTTTCGGGGTCACCGGCGGCGGGCCAGTGTGCCGGCGGCGACGCCGAGCAGGCCTGCGCCGCCCGCGGCGAGCAGGCCGTGATGCTGGGAGGCCCACAACTGTGCGCTGCGGCCCCGGGCCTCGTCGCCGAAGCGGCCCTGGGCCCCGTGGTCGCGGGCCGCGTCCGCCGGGGTCCAGAGGTTGTCCGGGGTGTCGGCGCGGTGCGGCTCCTCGTCCTGCTGGGCGTCGATGCCGGTGCGGGCGAGGTAGCGGTCGAGCAGGCCGGGGACGAGGGCGTTGGCGACCAAGGTGGCGGTGGTGCTGCCGCCCACCCAGTACTCCCGTCGGTTCGGGTGGTCGGCCGCGTACCGGACGGCGCGGGCGGCTACCTCCGGCCGGTATACCGGGGCGACGGGCCGGGCGCGGCTCCGCAGGCGGTTGAGCACCCAGTCGAACTGTGGGGTGTTGACCGCGGGCAGCTGCACCATGGTCACCCGCACGCCGGATCCGCTGGCCAGCAGCTCACAGCGCAGTGCCTCGTGCCAGCCCTGGAGGGCGTGCTTGGCGCCGCTGTAGGCGCTCTGCAGCGGAATGCCCCGGTAGGCGATCGCGGAGCCGATCTGCACGATCGTGCCGTGGTCGCGCGGGAGCATGTGGTGCAGTGCGGCGCGGGTGGCGTTGACGTAGCCGAGATAGGTGACCTCGGTGACCCGGCGGAACTCGTCCGCGCTGATCTCGGTGAAGGGGGCGAAGACGGAGACGAAGGCGTCGTTGACCCAGACGTCGACCGGGCCGAACTCCGCCTCGGCCCGGGCCGCGACGGCCTCGCACGCCCGGTGGTCGGCGACATCGGCGAGGATCGCGCATGCCGGCGAGCCGGCCTTCTCGGCCTCGGTCGTGGCGGCGTGCAGTCCGGCCGGTCCTCTGGCCACCAGCACCAGCCGGTTGCGGTCGGTGGCGAAGGCCCGCGCGCAGGCACGGCCGATGCCGGCGCTGGCTCCGGTGATCACCACGGTGCGCGGCTTCGAACGAGTGCGGGGCGTCATGTCGGGCGTCCTTCCGTACGCGGGGTGGCAGCGCCGCCGCGGGCCGGGGTGGCCGTGGTCCTGCCGGGAGGCCGGGGGCAGTGGCCGTTGTGCCGGTGCAGGTGGCGGACCGGCAGCAGCAGCCAGCAGACCGCGAACCAGAGCATGACGCCTCCGGCGATCCAGCCGGAAGCGAGCGACCCCGTCGCGACGCGCAGCAGGAGCAGGAGTGCCGAGCCGATGGTCAGCGCCAGCAGGACCAGGCCGGTGGCCACCAGCCGGGCGGCGGCGTCCACCAGCTGGGGCTTGAGGCGGTGGCCGGCGAAGATCCGGTGGTAGGCGACCGGCGCGGTCAGGGCGCCGGTTGCCAGGGCCCCGAGGACGACGGTGGCCACGTACAGTCCCTGCTCGAAGCCGCCGAGCCCGGCGAAGCGGGGCATGAAGACCACGCTCAGGAGAAAGCCGAAGAGGACCTGCGAGCCGGTCTGGGCGACCCGCACCTCCTGGAGCAGGTCCGCCCAGCGCCGGTCCGCCCGTTCGTCGGGGGACTCCCGGCGCCCGGTGCGCTGCCGACGGGTGCTGTGGCCGGTGCCCGATGTCGTCATGGCGCTCGCCTTCGTCTCGCTCCTCCTGCGTGTAGCCGCAGCGAGACCGGGCAAACGCGGGGCATGGACGACAGGCAGGTGGCGGGCCCGGCCTGGCCGGGGCCCGCTGCGGCGGAGCCGCTCGTGCGGCCCCGTGTGCCGCGCGGCATCACGGCCTGGACGGCACGTCACCACCGGTGGGTCGGAGCGGTGCCCCTGCCTGCCCGGTGTGAGGAGGTCCGGCGTGGACGGCCCGGAGCAGACCAGGCGGCTCGTCATGGCGGGCAGCGAGGGCGCGGTGCAGCGCTGCCTGGAGTTCAGCCGCGAGGCACTGGTGTGCTGGAACTGGCTGCCGGCCGTTGACGAGGAACGGCAGGCCGTCACGGAGGACGTCCTGCTCATGGTCTCCGAGCTGGTCACGAACGCGTGCTTGCACGCTCCGGGCGGCCCCCGGGAGCTGCGACTGAACTGGGACGGCACCCGGCTACGGGTCGAGGTCCGCGACGACAGCCCGGTAGCGCCGCGGCTGCGCATCAGCACCGACCCGGCCCGGCCCGGCGGTCACGGCCTCCGGGTGGTCGACCGGCTGGCCCGGGCCTGGGGCTCGCTGCCCGAGGGCGAGGGGAAACTCGTGTGGCTGGAGGTCCCTCCTCTTCGATCGACCACCACGTCCGCTCGCCGTGAGGGGCGGGTCGCCGTCAGCCGGGAGCCGGTCACTGCTGCCCTGGGTGGGGCTCCGGCGGCGGCGGGTCCGGGTCCGGATGCGAGGGGACGGTCATGATGCGCTCCTTGCGGGCGTCACGGCCGGTGCCCACGCGTGTGCCCGAAGAAACGGTTGCAAGCTACCCGAAACATGAATCAGATGTCGTATGTCGGGTACGAGACCCATGGAACGGCCGCCGCTGATCCGTCGGCCGTTCCCCACCCACCGGGTGGCACCAGGACCGTTGCTCGACGAAGCCGGGCACGGGTCCTGGGGGAGGAAGCCCGGTTGCTGTGCGAGCGCGAGCCGCCGCGGCGCCGGGAGCTCATCCCGATGCTCAGGAGAACCGTCGTGTCCACGTCCCTGAAGACGGATCCGGAAACCGGCCACCGACCCGGCCACGTGACCACCGTGCCGTCGGGTGTCCCGC
The DNA here is from genome assembly GCF_044767505.1 of Kitasatospora sp. NPDC101235. Classification (NCBI taxonomy): domain Bacteria; kingdom Bacillati; phylum Actinomycetota; class Actinomycetes; order Kitasatosporales; family Streptomycetaceae; genus Kitasatospora; species Kitasatospora sp. NPDC101235. The sequence continues at coordinate 247,112 of NZ_JBIWNZ010000013.1, read as the reverse complement.
CGGATCTGCCGGCTCGGCCCTCCGGGGCCGAGCTTCGCCGCATGGGAAAGTTCGAGGCGCGCGAGCTCAGCGACGCGCTGTTCGAGCGCCTGGCCGGGCTCGCCCGGGAGACCCACGCCTACAGCTACGTGCGCGGAACGATCATCGAGCTCAACATGCCCCTGGTCCGGTTCATCGCGGCCCGCTTCCGGCACCGCTCGCAGGACATGGAGGACATCCTGCAGGTCGGCACGATCGGCCTGATCAAGGCCGTCGACGGATTCGACCCGGGCCGTGGTGTCGAGTTCGTCACCTTCGCCATCCCCACCATCGCCGGGGAGATCAAGCGGTTCTTCCGCGACACATCCTGGCCGGTGCGGGTACCGCGCGGCATGCAGGAGCTGTACCTGACGGTGGCCCGCGGCTCGGACCGGCTGGAGCAGGAGCTCGGTCGCCTCCCACGGCCGGAGGAGATCGCCGAGGACCTGCACCTGAGCGTCGAGCAGGCCACCGCAGGGCTGGTCGCGGGCCGGGTCCACCACCCGAGCTCGCTGGACGCGCTGCGGGACCAGGACGCCGACGAGAGCGGCAGCGCGCTGGTGGACCGGCTCGGTGGCTGCGACCCGGGCATCGAACTCGCGGACTTCCGCACTGCCGTCCGGCCGCTGCTGGCCGGGCTGCCCGGGCGGGAACAGCTGGTGCTCAAGCTCCGCTTCTGGGACGGACTGACCCAGTCCGAGATCGCCGAGCGCATCGGCGTCTCGCAGATGCACGTCTCCCGCCTGCTCAGCACCACCCTGACCCGCCTGCGTGAGCAGTTGGAGGACCGCGACGCCCCCGGCTGGACGGACGAGCAACCCCGGGAACCGCACTGAGATTCCCCTTCACCGGTGTTTCCGGCCCCCCGCAGCGGATAGCCGCGCTGCGGGGGCCGCCGCTGTGAAGGACGTGAAGGAGGAGCACCGTGTCCCCGAAGGTTTCCGACCACATTCTGGAACGACTGCGTGACTGGGACGTCGAGTACGTCTTCGGCTATCCCGGCGACGGCATCAACGGGCTGCTCGCGGCCTGGGGCCGGGCCGACAACCGGCCGGTGTTCGTCCAGGCCCGGCACGAGGAGATGGCCGCGTTCGAGGCCGTCGGCTACGCCAAGTTCTCCGGGCGCACCGGGGTGTGCGCGGCGACGTCCGGGCCGGGCGCGATCCACCTGCTCAACGGGCTGTACGACGCCAAGCTGGACCACGTGCCGGTGGTCGCGGTCGTCGGGCAGACCGACCGCAGTGCGATGGGCGGCTCCTACCAGCAGGAGGTCGACCTGCTGAGCCTGTACAAGGACGTGGCCGCCGAGTACTGCCAGATGGTGACCGTCCCCGAGCAGCTGCCCAACGTGCTGGACCGGGCGATGCGCACCGCGGCCGCCCGGCGCACGGTCACCGCCGTCATCGTGCCCGCCGACGTCCAGGAACTGGACTACAGCCCGCCGGAGCACGCCTTCAAGATGGTGCCCTCCAGCCTGGGCGCTCCACAGTGGACGATCACCCCGGAGGAGGGCGAGCTGCGTCGGGCGGCCGAGGTGCTCAACGCCGGCCGCAGGATCGCGATGCTGGTCGGGCAAGGGGCCCGCAACGCCCGCCGGCAGGTCCAGGAGACCGCCGAACTGCTCGGCGCGGGCGTCGCCAAGGCGCTGCTCGGCAAGGACGCGCTGCCCGACGTGCTGCCGTACGTCACCGGGGCGATCGGCCTGCTCGGCACCCGCCCCTCCTACGAGCTGATGCGCGACTGCGACACCCTGCTGACCGTCGGCTCCTCCTTCCCGTACACACAGTTCCTGCCCGAGTTCGGGCAGGCCAGGGGCGTGCAGATCGACCTCGACCCGTTCATGGTCGGGCTGCGCTACCCGTACGAGGTCAACCTGGTCGGCGACGCCGCCCACACGCTGGACGCGCTGCTGCCGCTGCTGGTCCGCAAGGAGGACCGCGACTGGCAGCGCACCGTCTGCGACAACACCGAGCGCTGGTGGGAGGTGATGGAGCGGCGGGCCGAGGTCGAGGCCGACCCGATCAACCCCGAGTACGCGATCCATGCCCTCGACCACCTGCTGCCCGACGACGCCATGGTCACCGCCGACTCCGGCTCCGCCGCCAACTGGTACGCCCGTCACCTGCGCTTCCGCGGCCGGATGCGCGGCACGCTGTCCGGCACCCTGGCCACCATGGGCCCGGGCGTGCCCTACGCGATCGGTGCCAAGTTCGCCCACCCCGACCGGCCCGCGATCGCGATCGTCGGTGACGGCGCGATGCAGATGAACGGCCTCGCCGAACTCATCACCGTCGCGAAGTACTGGCAGCGGTGGGACGACCCGCGCCTGGTGGTGGCGGTGCTCAACAACCGCGACCTCAACCAGGTCACCTGGGAGATGCGGGCCATGCAGGGCGCCCCGAGCTTCCTGCCCTCCCAGGAGCTCCCCGACGTCGACTACGCGGCCTTCGCCCGCACCCTCGGCCTGGCCGCCGCGCGGGCCATCGCGCCCGACGACGTACCCGGCGGCTGGCAGCACGCCCTGGCCGCCGACCGCCCGTTCCTCCTGGAGCTGCGCACCGACCCGGCCGTCCCGCCGATCCCGCCGCACGCGAGCTGGGACCAGATCCAGGCCGCCGCCGCGTCCGTGCTGCGCGGGGACGACGACCGCGCGGCGATGGTCCGCCAGGGCTTCAAGGCCAAGCTCCAGGAGCTCCTGCCCTCCTTCGGAGGCCGACATGGGCGTCACTGACCCGGCCAGGCGCGGCATCGACCTCGCGCTGCGCAACGTGCGCACCGGGCGGTTCCAGCGCTCGCTCGCCCTGGCCACCGCCGCCGGCTCGGTGATCACCGCTGCCGAGATCTACCTGGAGCACGACCGGGCCGGCTTCGGAAACCGCGTCATGTGGTGGCCGGTGTGGCTCGGGCCGGTCGGCACGGTGGCCGGAGTCGCCGGGGCGGTCAGTCCGTGGGCGGCCCGCACGCTGCTGCCGGTCGCGTCCGCCGCGATCACCGCCAACGGTCTCCAGGGCATCTGGCTGCACGTCCGCGGCATCGCCGAGAAGCCCGGCGGCTGGGCAATGGCCCGCTACAACATCGAGATGGGGCCGCCGCTCTTCGCGCCGCTGCTGATGAGCCTGGTCGGAGGGATGGGCTGCTCGCCGCCGTGCTGCGCCGGGAGTCGCGCGATGCCTGAGCGGCGCTTCCCCGACCACGAGGACCGGGCCCCGGGTCACGAGGGCCGCTTCCCCGGCTACGACGTGCTCTCCCAGGCCCGGTTCTGGGACCGCGAGACGGCCGACGTCGTGCTCGCCCGCACGGGCCCGCAGCCCCCGCTGCGCTTCTTCACCCCGGCCGAGGAGGCCACTGCCCGCGCCCTGCTGGACCTGCTGCTCGACCACCCCGACGCCCCGCTGCTGCCGATGATCGACGCCCGGCTCGCCGACCAGCAGACCGACGGCTGGCGCTACGCCGACATGCCGCGCGACGACATGGCCTGGCGGCACACCCTGCGCGCCCTGGACGAGGAAGCGGACGGCTCGTTCGCCGCGCTGACCGAGCTCCAGCAGCGGGCTCTCGTCGGCCGGGTCCGGGAACTGCACGGCGAGCGCTGGCACCGTCTGCCCGCCCGGCACGTGTGGAGCCTGTGGACCCGCTACGCCTGCACCGCCTACTACGCCACCCCCACCGCCTGGAACGAGATCGGCTTCGGCGGCCCCGCCCACCCGCGCGGCTACCTGCGCCTGGGCACCGGCCTACGCGAACCCTGGGAGGTCCCCGACGCCCGCAACCGTCCGCCCCGGCCGCCGGATGACCAGCCGGTCCGCCCGCTGCCGCCTGCCAGCGACCCCGGGCACCACTCCCGACTGCGGGCCGCCGCCGAGACCGTGCGCGCCAACGCCGCCGCCGAACGCGAGGTCCGCCGCACCAACGCCTCCGCCTGGCTGCTGCCGCGCGACGGCCACGGCTTCGACCACACCCTGCTGCGTGACATGCGGCGCTTCGACGACTCGGACGAGGTCGACCTGCTGATCGTCGGCTGCGGCGCGGGCGGCGCCACCCTCGCCCAGCGGATGGCCCGGCGCGGCTGGCGCGTCGTCGTGCTGGAGGCCGGGCCGTTCTGGGACCCGCTCGCCGACTGGGTCAGCGACGAGGCCGGCTCCCACCACCTGTACTGGACCGAACCACGGGTCATCTCCGGCACCGACCCGGTGCCGCTGGGCTCCAACAACTCCGGCCGCGGCGTGGGCGGTTCGATGGTGCACTTCGCCGGGTACGCGCCGCGGTTCCACCCGTCCAACTTCCACACCCACGCGGTCGACGGCGTCGGCGCCGACTGGCCGATCGACTACACCGACCTGCGGGAGTCCTACCGCCGGCTGGAGTACGAGCTGCCCGTCGCCGGCCAGTACTGGCCCTGGGGCGAACCGCACCCCTACCCTCACCCGCCGCACCCCGTCGGCGGCAACGGCGAGATCTTCCTGCGCGGCGCCGCCGCCCTCGGCATCCAGGCCCGCGTCGGCCCGGTCGCCATCACCAACGGCCGCTTCGGACGCCGCCCGCACTGCATCTACCGCGGCTTCTGCCTCCAGGGCTGCAAGGTCAACGCCAAGGCCTCCCCGCTGATCACCCACGTCCCCGACGCCCTCGCCCACGGCGCCGAGATCCGCGCCGACTGCATGGCCATCGCCGTCGAACTCGACCACGACGGACTCGCCCGTGGCGTCCGCTACTTCCACCACGGGCCGCGAACACCTCCAGCGGGCCCGCACCGTCGCCGTCGCCGGGTACGCCATCGAAACCCCGCGCCTGCTGCTCAACTCCGCCTGCCCGCGCTTCCCCGACGGCCTGTGCAACGACCACGACCTCGTCGGACGCTACGTCATGGTGCAGGGCGCCCCCCAGACCTCCGGCCGCTTCGAGGAGGAGATCCGCGCCTACAAGGCCCCGCCCCCCGAGGTCTCCACCGAGCAGTACTACGAGACCGACCCCGACCGGCCCTACAAGCGCGGCTTCACCATCCAGAACATCTCCCCACTGGCCATCACCTGGGCCGAACACGTCGTCGCCCAGGGCCACTGGGGCCCCGACCTGCGAACTACCTCTCCGACTACGTCCACTGGGCCACCCTCGGCGCCATGGCCGAACTCCTGCCCCAGCCCGACAACCGCGTCACCCTCGCCCCCGACACCGATCAACACGGCCTGCCCGTCGCCGAGTTCGCCTTCTCCCAGGGCGACAACGACCGGATGCTGATTCGCGCCGCCCGCGCGGTCATGGAGGACATCCTCCGCGCCGCGGGCGCGAGCGAGGTCATCACCATCGACCGCTACGCCCACCTCGTCGGCGGCTGCCGGATGGCCGACCACCCCTTCGCCGGCGTGGTCGACCACCGGCTGCGCACCTTCGCCGTGCCCAACCTGCTGATCACCGACGGCAGCGTGCTGCCCACCCAGGGCAGCGCCAACCCGGCGCTCACCATCATGGCCCTGGTCGACCGCGCCGCCGGACTGCTCGCCGCAGGGCAGCGCGGCGGACTGCGAGCGCCGGGATGAACGAGATCGAGCGGATCGGCGTCCGCGTCTACACCGTGCCCACCGACGCCCCCGAGGCGGACGGCACCATCGCCTGGGACCACACCACGCTCGTCCTCGCCGCAGCCGCCAGCGGCCCGCACACCGGGATCGGCTGGACCACGTACTCCGCCACCCGGCAGCAGCGGCAGCTGCGCCACTGGGCCGAGGACCAGGGAATACCGCGCGTCAAGATCAAGATCGGCGAGTCCTGGGGCACCCGCGAACACCGCGACCTCCAACGGGTCCGCGCCGCCCGCGCCACTGTCGGCGACCGCGTCGAGCTCTACACCGACGCCAACGGTGGCTACCGGCGCAAACAGGCTGTCCGGATCGGACACGCCCTCGCCGGCGAAGGCGTCGCCTGGTTCGAGGAACCCGTCTCCTCCGACGACCTCACCGGCCTGCGGGCCGTCCGCGACGCCGTCCGGCCCGACGTCACCGCGGGGGAGTACGGCTACGACCTCCCCTACTTCGCCCGGATGATCCCCACCGTGGACTGCCTTCAGGCCGACGCCACCCGCTGCGGCGGCCTCACCGGCTGGCTGCGCACCGCCGCCCTCGCCGAGGCCCACGGCCTCGACGTCTCCGCCCACTGCGCGCCCCATCTGCACGCCCACGCCGCCGCGGCCGTCCCCAACTGCCGCCACCTGGAATGGTTCCACGATCACGTCCGGATCGAGCGGCTGCTCTTCGATGGCACCCTCGATCCCGCCGTCGGCACCGTCACCCCCGGCGCCGACGGCACGCCAGGCCACGGACTGCGCCTCGCGCAGGCCCGGGCCGCCGCCTACCGCACCGCATGAACAGCCTTGGTGGGAGGGGCCACCGGGCGAGAGGAACCGACATGCTCAGCAGCTCGCCTCCGGGCCCGCACAACGGGCTCGTCACCCAGAGCAGGCCGTGGCTGCGGGGCACCGTGCTCACCCTCCGAGGAGAGCTCGATCTCTACTCGGCCGACGACCTGCGGACCGCGCTCGACGCGGCACTCGAGCCGCCCGGAACCGTCGTGGTGATCGACTGCGCCGAACTGCGCTTCTGCGATTCCTCCGGCCTCGATGCCCTGCTCCGGGCGCAGGCCGGCGCGGCCGCAAGCGGCAGCCGCATCGAACTGGCCCGCATACGGCCGATGATCCTGCGGATGCTCGAACTCGCGGGCGTGGCCCAGGACTTCCGGATCCAAGAGACCCTGCCGTGCTGAGGGCAGCGCGCTCGCACGGCCCGATTGCCACCGATGTGGCTGTCACCCTTCGGCGTCCGGTGGCACGGGCGACCCTGGTAGCGGCGGCTGATCAGGACCTGCGGATTGCCGCGCTGCACGCCCTCCGAGCAGACCGGCGCGTGCCCGCGGCGGCTCGCGAACCCGAGCCGCCGCTCTCTGGTGACCGGTCCTCAGGTACTGAGCAACCGGTCGAAGAAGACGCGGTACTGCTGCAGCGTGACCCGCAGCTCCTCGGTGTCGGCCTTGCCGTCACGGTTCCACTGGCTCTCCAGAGTGCGCTTGCGGCCCGCGAAGTTCTCGGCCAGGCGCCGCATCAAGTCGGCGACCAGTTCGTCGGCGCTGCTGACGGCCTCGCGGGGATCGTCGACGAAGCGCGTCTGCACCTGCCGCCAGCGGTCGCGCAGGTCGTCCGCGTCATCCGGCGGCAGGAGCGACTCCTTGTCCTCCCCCTCGGCTTTCCGCCGACCCTCGCCGTCGGGGATGTCCCTCTCCGCCGCCCCGCCGGTCGGATGTCCTGCGGTCTCGTCCGGGGGTGATCCGGTCGTGGTGGCCTCGCCGGGGTAGACGGGCCGCTCCGGTGTGTCCGCCTCGTCGATCGAGCTTGCGCCCGCTGCGATGTCCTCGGTGGACGCCCGTTGGTCGTCGTGTTTCATATGCCTCATGTCGGTCCCTCCGTTCGGTCTCGTTCCGTTCCTCCGTCGAGGAGTGCGTCGAACAGCGCGTGGTAGTGCACCATCGCGCCCCGCAGCTCCTCGGTGGTGGCATCGCCGCGGCCGGCCTGGGTGTTGACGGCGTGCGCGACGCGGTAGTGCTCCAGGGTGCGGCTGTGCTCGACCGACAGGTCGCGCAGCCGCTGGTCGAAGTCCTCCGTCGGGTATCCGCGGTCCCGCATGACCGTCGTGACCAGGCGGTCGGCGTTCTGGACCGCCTGGCCGGGCCGGTCGACGAACTCCTGCTGCACCTGGGTCCAGTCGCTTGCGTAGCGCTGCCTCGCCTCGGCCGGCAGCGGCTTGATGTCCAGTTCCTGGTGGCGTAGCTCGCGGTCCCGTAGCTCGCGTTCTGCTGCCAGCTGGCTGTCCGACTGGCTTATTGTCCGTTCGTACTCGGGGCCGAAGCGTTCCCGCAGCCGGCGGCGGCGGTTGACGAACCACAGTGCCGCGGCGACGAGGATCAGCACGACGGCGACCGGCACGATGATGGCGATGAGGTCTCCTGTCGACATCGGGCCCTCCTTGCTTCTTCGTTACCGAGCCGCTGCCCTGAACAAGGGGTTCAAAACGTTGCTTTCGGAAGGAATCGGGCGTATGGGCTGGACATGTGATCAGAGACCGACGAGCACCTGGGATGCGACGATCCTGATCACCGTGGTGGTCCGGGGCATCTGACGCAGGGGCGGTTCGACGTCGTCGGAGGGGCGATCTCGGTGTCCGGTGCCGTTGTTCGTCGGTGGGTGTCAGCGCAGGAGTGCGGCGAGGAGCTCGGCGACGGTGGGGCCGGCGTCGGCGGGGTGGCGCAGCTGCTTACTGGCGATGACGCTGTAGTGGTTGGCGCGGCCGCGGCGTTCGTGGCTGAGGTATCCGGCCTGTTCGAGGTCGGTGATGATGCGCTGGACGGCGCGTTCGGTGAGCAGGCAGCGGGTGGCGATGTCGCGTACGCGGATGCCGGGATCGCGGGCGATCTGGACCAGGACGCGGGCGTGGTTGGTCAGGAAGGTCCACTGCCGCTCGGTGGCCGTACCGGTGTCCATATCTCCACGATAAGACCTTTGTTTCACGGCTGCCTAAACACGACAGCGAATTCGTGCAATGGTTGACATGTCGGGCAAACGGGCGAACAGTGGAGGTACCGCAGCCGCATCGTTGTCGCGGCGGATCCGTGCGGTGGTCCCTCGTTTGGAGATGGTGCGTGTGGACCCGATGAGCATTGTGCTGCCCTGCCTGAAGTCGGAGACCGTCCGGGTGGGCCACGCGCTGGTGTGTTCCTTCACCGGTGACATGATCCTGGACAGCGAACCGGTTGCCGCCCAGGCACTGGGCGCCGCATTCGACCAGCACCCGGCCCTGCTCGCGGTCGACCTGGCCGGCGTGGAGCTGTTCACCGCCACCGGCCTCAACATGCTCCTGGTCGCCCGGCTGCGGGCCATGGCGGAGGGCGTCACGCTCGTGCTGGTCGCCCCCTCGCAGCGGACCCTTCGGGTCCTGGAGCTCACCGACACCGCGGCACTGTTCGCCGTCCACGCCACCGTCAAGGACGCCCTGCGGCACCACCCGCTGCGCACGCCGCCCGTCTGAGCGCATGGCCCCGGTGCCATCGGGTAGCCGTCCGGCGCCTCGCTGCAATGGGGCCGGCGGCCCGCCGGGGCCGGGCGAGGTCCGCCTGGTGGGACCTAAGGATTCCCGCGGGCTGACGGGGTTCCCAGGCGCGCCGCGCACTCCAGCATCATCGCGTGGACGAACGTCTGCGGCAGGTTGCCGCGCTGCTGGCGCTGGGCGATGTCGTACTCCTCGGAGAACAGGCCGGCCGACCCGCACAGGCCGCGGGTGGCCTCGAACCAGCGGCCGCATCGACGGCGTTGCCTTGCTGGTGCTCGACCAGGGCCATCAGGAAGCCGCACAGGACGAACGCCCCCTCGGCCTCGGCGAGTGGGCGCTCGTCGTGCCGGAAGCGGTAGGCGAAGTGCCCGTCCGTCAGTTCGTCGCGGCAGGCACGAAGGGTGGCGAGGGTGCGTGGGTCGTCGGCCGCCAGGGCGCCGCGTACCGGTGGCAGCAGGAGGGAGAGGTCGACGGCGGGGTCCCCGGGCGAGCGCTGCCAGCGGCCGGAGGGATGGAGGGGGCGTCGGGATGTGTGGGCGACAATCCGGTCCGCCAGTGCACTCCAGCGCGCCGCGAGCCCTTGCGGCACGTCGGCGGGCCGGGCTGCTGCGGGGTGGACGGCTGCTCGGAGACCGGCGGCGCAGATCAGCCGGCTGTGTGTCCAGGCACGCTCCTCCAGTTCCCAGTTCCCAGATCCCGGCGTCGGGTTCGCGCCAGCGACGGCCGATCGCGTGGGCGGCGGTTCGCAGCGCGGTCCGGGCGTCCGCGTCCAGCCCGTTCGTGCCGGGCGGCCGCCGCGAGCAGCAGCATCGCCTCACCGAACGCGTCGAGCTGGAACTGCCGGGTGATCCGGTTGCCGACCTGGTCGTGCCCGCCCGGGTATCCGGGCAGGTCGACGGTGCGCTGGTCGGGCACCGGGCCGCCGGTCACGGTGTACGCCGGGGCCAGCCCGGCACCGTGCTCGATGAGCCGGGCGGTGATGAACCGCACGGCGTCGTCCAGGAGTTCGTACGGGCCGCAGGCGGCGACGGCCTGCCCGGCCAGGCACTGGTCGCGGACCCAGACGTAGCGGTAGTCGTAGTTGCGCCCGGCCTCGGCCCGTTCGGGCAGGCTGGTGGTCGCCGCGGCGACCATGCCGCCGCTGTCGGCCGAAGTCAGCCCGCGCAGTACTGCAGAGGAGAACCGGGCGTCACGCCCGTCCCAGGTGTGGCCGAGGTCCGGTACGAGGTTCTTCCAGGCCCGCTCGGTGGCCCGCCAGCAGGGGGCCGGATCCGGAGATGCGGAGTCGAGGCGCCGGTCGGACACCTCCAGCACGAGGTCCAGTCGCTCGCCCGGGGCGAGGGCGACTTCCGCCGTGAGCCGCCCGCCCACGCCCGGTCGGGCGGCGTGCGCGCCGCTGAGGCGCAGCCGCAGCCGCCCGGAGCGGATCGCCCAGCCGTCCTCGGCCCGGTGCGGGGAGCTGCGGCGGTCCGGTCCGAAGCCGGTGCCCGGTTCCAGGATCAGCCGCAGCCGTGCCGGTCCGTACTCGGCGGTCGTCGGGTTCTCGGTCTCCTCCGCCGGAGCGGCTTACCGGTCCGGTCGTGTCGAAACCTGGATGCCGTTCGCCGCGGTCCGGCGTCGGGTAGCCGGACGGGTCCCACCGCACCCACCCAACGAAGTCGCCCGAGCGCTTCGGGTGAGCGGAACCGCGTCGAAGGCCCCGTGTCCACCAGGTCCTTCCTGCGGAAGCGTGGTGGCCCGCGAAGGGGTTCTGCTTCCGCCGCTATGCGGTGACGCTGCCCGGGCCGGTGGGCAGCCACGGCCCGCCCACCGTCGTCGTGGTCCACGTCACGGAGGAGACCGGGCCGGACGGCAGCCCCGTGTGGGAGAGCGCGGACGGTGATCTGCGTGTGGAGATCAGGGCGAAGTCGCCATGGTCCTCGACGCACCCGCCGACGGCCCGCAGCACCCGTGCCTGCACGCCGTTGAACTGCCGTGAGACCGCCGTCCGGCGCGCCGCATTCGACGAGGTCCGCACCTTCGCCCACGACCTGGCCGACCTGCTGGTCGCCCGCCACCCCGACCGGCTCACCACCGAGGCCCGGAAACGGGCCCGCCACGGCCGGCTCTACCTGGACCTCCGACGCAACGCCTACGCGCAGACCGCCGTCACCCCCTACACCGTGCGGGCTCTGCCGGGCGCCCCCGTCGCCGCCCCGGCGGCCTGGGCCGATGTGGACGACCCGCACCTCACCCCGCAAGGAGTGGAGGCGGGGTGTCGGACGGCGTTAGGGGCGGATCGGTGCGGGTACGCGCGAGACGGCGGGGGAGAGCGAACCGGAACGGAAAGGACTCCACCATGTTGCTGCTGGGACTCCTGCTGATGGCGGCATCCGGGGCCTTCGTCGGGTTGCTGATCGCGGACAACCTCGCCGGCGGGCCCGAGTACCAGGTGACGATCCTGGGCAATCACCTGGTGACACTCAACACCCTGGGCGTCTTCCTGTCCGGTGTGGCACTCGCGCTGATCTTCTGCCTGGGCGTGGCCCTGGTGTCGCTGGTCATGCGGGCCTGGCTCGTGGGCACGCGGCCGACGGCCTACCGCAATGCCGGAAGCGTGCCGCCGCCGGTGTCCGCACGACCCGCCTCGCCGGAGGCCGGCGAGGCGGCGCCGCCGGAGGAACGGGCCGCCCAACAGGGCGACCGGGCCGTCGGTGCGCCGGTCGAGCCCCCGCGGAGCGGCCGGATCCGGCACCTGTTCGGACACTGACGGCGCCACGCGCCGGCCATAGGAGGATCACGAACGCCCTAGAGGAGCTGCGATGCTGAGGGCGAGCCAGGTGAGGCGGTCGCCGAGGCCTCCGGAGTGCAGGCGGAGCAAGACCCGGAGCGTCCGTACGGCCGGTCAGTGCTCGGACTGCCATGGTGCACGGCGTCCACCAGCGGGACACGGACGGTGATGGTCGGCGTTCACCGTCGTGGCACGGACGGAGCCGGCAGGCACACGATGGGCTTCCTGTGTGGCCGCAGTGGCGTGGTCACGGGGTGCCTCCCTTGCGCTCGTCCTCATTGACGATCTCGGCGTCCACGACTTCCTGTTCGTCGGCCTGTGGCCCGCCTGCGCCACCTCTCGGCGCATCGGGGGCGGCCTGGGAGTAGATGGCCTGGCCGAGCTTCTGGCTGACCCGGGCGAGCTTCTCGCTCGCCGTGCGGATCGCGGCGATGTCCTGGCCCTTGAGCTCGTCCCTGAGTTCCACAAGGGCTGCTTCGACCTCGCTCTTCACATCGGCCGGGATCCTGTCCTGGTTGTCCTGAAGGAACTTCTCGGTCGTGTAGACGAGTTGCTCGCTCTGGTTGCGGGTCTCAGCGGTCTCGCGCCGGCGGCGGTCCTCCTCGGCGTGCTGTTCGGCCTCGCGCATCATCCGGTCGATCTCCTCCTTGGGCAGGGAGGAGCCGCCTGTGACGGTCATCTTCTGTTCCCGGCCGGTGCCGAGGTCCTTCGCCCCGACGTGCATGATGCCGTTGGCGTCGATGTCGAAGGTGACCTCGATCTGCGGCAGGCCACGCGGCGCGGGTGCGATGCCCGTCAGCTCGAACATGCCGAGCTTCTTGTTGTACGCGGCGATCTCCCGCTCGCCCTGGTAGACCTGCACGGTCACCGAGGGCTGGTTGTCGTCGGCGGTCGTGAAGACCTCCGAGCGCCTGGTCGGGATCGTGGTGTTGCGCTCGATCAGCCTGGTCATGATGCCGCCCTTGGTCTCGATGCCCAGGGACAGTGGGGTGACGTCCAGCAGCAGGACGTCCTTGACCTCGCCCTTCAGCACGCCCGCCTGCAGCGCGGCGCCGATGGCCACCACCTCGTCCGGGTTGACGCCCTTGTGCGGGTCCCTGCCGGTGAGCTTCTTCACCAGGTCGGTGACGGCCGGCATCCGGGTGGAGCCGCCGACCATGATCACGTGGTCGATGTCGGCGAGCCTGATCTTCGCGTCCTTCACGGCTTGGTGGAACGGCCCCTCGCAGCGGTCCAGCAGGTCGGCGGTGAGCTGCTGGAACTGGGCGCGGGTGAGCTTCTCCTCCAGGTGCAGTGGGCCGTCGGCCGAGGCGGTGATGTACGGCAGGTTGATCGTCGTCTCGCTGGCGGCGGACAGTTCGATCTTCGCTTTCTCGGCGGCCTCGCGCAGGCGCTGGACGGCCATCTTGTCCTTGGACAGGTCGATGCCGTAGCCGTTCCTGAACTGCTTGACCAGGTGGTCGACGACACGCTGGTCCCAGTCGTCGCCACCGAGGTGGGTGTCGCCGTTGGTGGCCTTCACCTCGACCACGCCCTCGCCGATCTCCAGCAGGGAGACGTCGAAGGTGCCGCCGCCGAGGTCGAAGACCAGCACCGTTTGCTCGTTCTCCTTGTCCAGCCCGTAGGCGAGGGCGGCGGAGGTCGGCTCGTTGATGATCCGCAGCACGTTCAGGCCCGCGATCTCGCCGGCCTCCTTGGTCGCGGTGCGCTGGGAGTCGTTGAAGTACGCGGGCACCGTGATCACGGCGTCGGTCACGCCCTCGCCGAGGTAGGCCTCGGCGTCCCGCTTGAGCTTCTGCAGCACCCGGGCCGAGATCTCCTGTGCGGTGTAGCGCTTGCCGTCCACCTCGCTCTTCTCCGGGAAGCGCCAGTCGCCCTCGCCCATGTGCCGCTTCACCGAGCGGGCCGTGCGATCCACGTTGGTCACCGCCTGCCGCTTGGCGACCTCGCCGACCAGCACTTCGCCCCCCTTGCCGAACGCCACCACCGACGGGGTGGTCCGCGCACCCTCGGTGTTCGCGATGACGGCCGGCTCGCCGCCCTCCAGCACGCAGACCACCGAGTTCGTCGTCCCCAGATCGATACCAACCGCGCGTGCCATCGTCAGGCCTCCTCTCCTTCCCTACGCGCCTTACCTCAGGAGGAGGAACAAAACGTGAGCTCCGGGCTCGAAGGCACAGCCTGGTCCCCTCAGGTGCGGCACGTCAGGAGGGAACCGGCACCAGTCGCTCCCACCAGGAGAGCCGGAGCACCAGGTCACCGCCCTCGACGGTCAGGTTCGCCATCGCCTCACGCCCCCTCCCGTCGGGTGGCATCGGCCTTTCCCCGGTGCGGTGGCCGTGTGTGGGGCTGGACAGCGAGCGGCGGCGCGCCGTGCCGATCGGGCCGGTCGCCCGCGACGTCGGTGATCGGCTGACGCAGCGTGCCGTGCAGCCCCGATGACGTCGGGATCGGCCCTCCGGCGAGACCGCGACCAGCGCTCCTTTCAAACCCGGGGACCGCCGGGTAGGGATCCCTGACAGCCGGGCCGAGCTCAAGGAGGACTCGTAATGTTCACCACCCGTCCGACTCTGCAGGGCACCTTCGGTATGGCGGCTTCGTCCCACTGGCTGGCCACCGCGGCGGCGATGGCCGTGCTGGAGGACGGCGGGAACGCCTTCGACGCCGCCGTGGCCGCGGGGTTCACGCTCCAGGTGGTCGAACCGCACATGAACGGGCCGGCCGGCGAGGTGCCGATCATCCTCGCCCCGGCGGGGGCACGTCCGCGGGTGCTCTGCGGTCAGGGCGGAGCACCCGCCGGAGCCACCATCGGGCACTACACCGCGCTCGGCCTGGACGAGGTGCCCGGCACCGGGCCGTTGGCCGCCGCCGTCCCCGGCGCGTTCGACGCCTGGCTGCTGCTGCTCCGCGACCACGGCACCAAACGCCTGTCCGAGGTGCTCCGGTACGCCATCGGCTATGCGGCGCACGGATATCCGGCACTGCCGGCCATCGGGGCGGCGGTCGCGGCGGTGCGCGAGCAGTTCGAGCGGCACTGGCCGAGCTCGGCGGCGCTCTACCTGCCGGACGGCCGCCCGCCCGCTGCGGGTGCGCTGCTGCGCAATGCAGGTCTCGCCGCCACGTGGAGGCGGCTGCTGGCGGAGGCGGAGGCCGCCGGGGCAGGGCGTGAGCAGCAGATCGACGCGGCGCGGCGGGTCTGGCGGCAGGGGTTCGTCGCGGCCGCGCTGGCCGAGTTCGCCGCGCGGCCGGCGATGGACACCTCGGGCGTGCCGCACGCCGGGGTGCTCACGGGAGACGATCTCGCGGCCTTCGAGGCGACGTACGAGGAGCCGGTCAGCTACGAGTGGGGCGGCTGGACGGTCTGCAAGCCGGGGCTGTGGAGCCAGGGGCCGGTCTTCCTCCAGCAGCTCGCCCTGCTTCCGGACGAGTTCGGACCGGAAGGCCCGGAGTACGGCGGACCGGAGTACCTCCACGCGCTGATCGAGGGCGGCAAGCTGGCGATGGCCGACCGGGAGGCCTGGTACGGCGACAACACCGAACACGCCGAGGTCACCGTGGCCGAGCTGCTCGATCCCGCCTACAGTGCCGAACGCCGCTCGCTGATCGGCGAGTTCGCCTCGGCCGAGCTCCGCCCCGGCCGACCCGGCGGCCGGCCGCCACGGCTCGGCCGGCGCGCGGTCGCCGCACCGCGGAGCGGCGACTGGGCGATGGCGCTCGGCGGCGGCGAGCCGAGCGTCACCGGCCCGAGCGCCGTCGACCCGGGTGCCCCGGGTGACCAGGTCGGGCCGACCATCGCCGCCGACGGGGCCACCGACGGCGACACCTGCCACGTCGACGTGGTCGACCGCTGGGGCAACATGGTCTCCGCCACGCCCAGTGGCGGCTGGCTGCAGTCCAGCCCCGTCGTCCCGGAACTGGGCTTCCCGCTCGGGACGCGTCTTCAGATGGCCCGGCTCGAACCGGGGCTGCCCAACTCCCTCACCCCCGGCCGCCGTCCGCGCACGACCTTGTCCCCCTCGCTGGCGCTGCGGGACGGCGAGCCGGCGCTGGCGTTCGGCACTCCGGGCGGCGACGCCCAGGACCAGTGGACCCTGCACTTCTTCCTGGCCGTCGCCCTGCGCCAGGCCGTGCGCGGCAGCCTCGACCTGCAGGGCGCCGTCGACGCTCCGAACTGGCATCAGGAGGGCTTCCCGTCCTCGTTCCACCCGCACGCCATGGACCCGGCCCGGGTCGTCGTCGAGTCGCGGATCGGGGATGCCGTCATCGCCGAACTGCGCCGGCGCCGGCACCGGGTGCGGGTCGCCGGGCCGTGGAGCGAGGGCCGCGTCTGCTCGGTGGCCCGCGATCCGCGCACCGGGCTCCTGTCGGCTGCCGCGGACCCGCGTGGCATGCAGGGCTACGCGGCCGGACGGTGACCAGGCACTGCCGGATCTACCGCGGCGGGCGGGGGAGCGGCGACGAAGCCGCGCTGCGGTTGCGGCGGTGGCGGGCCGAGGAAGGCTCGGGTCTCCTTGTCGAAGGCGTCCAGGAGCGCGGGCAGGAGTTCGGCGAGGTGGCCGAGTGAGCGCGCTGCGAACGGTATCGGCCGGCAGCCCACGGCCTCGAAGGGCGGCAAGATCATCTCCCGCAGGGCCCCGGCGGCGGATCTCGACGCCCCTGGGCCAGGGGCGCGATGGCGGTGCGATGGGTCGCTGAGGCTCGGGTGGCGTGTGGGCGCAGGCCTTGAGGCGGGGGCCACCGGATTCAGCGGTCGGTACATCCGCACTCGCCATAGGCTGATGCATGGGACTAGCTTGATCACTTATGACGACCCTTCGTATCGGTGTGATGTACGACCGCTCCTGGGACCCGGCCGGGCTGCCCGCGTTCGCGCGGGAGGCCGAGGCGCTCGGGGTGGACGACCTGTGGGTCGTCGAGGACCTGGGGTGGAACGGCGGGATCTCGGCGGCGGCGGTCGCCCTGGGCGCGACCGAGCGGCTGAGGGTCGGTATCGGGATCGCGCCCGCGCCCTTGCGCAGCCCCGCACTGCTGGCGATGGAGGTGGCGACCCTGGCCAGGGTCTTCCCCGGCCGCCTCGTCGCCGGGATCGGCCACGGCGTGCGGGAGTGGATGCGGCAGGTCGGCGTTGCCCCGCGGTCTCCGCTGGCGCTGCTGGAGGAGACCCTGACCGTGGTGCGCGACTTGCTGCGTGGCGAGCGTGTCACCGTGGCGGGGCGCGAACTGCGGATCGACGGGGTGGAGTTGGTCCACCCGCCGGCGAAGGACGCGATTCCGCCGGTGGTCGCGGGCGTCGTCTCGCCCAAGTCTCTGGAGCTGGCCGGCCGCGCTGCGCAAGGCACGCTGGTGGCCGAGGGCCACGGCCCGGATGACCTGCGTGCGGTTCGCGCGGCCGCGGAGCGGGGCGGTGCGGGTGCGGACTACACGATCACCGTGTTCACGTTCTTGGGCGTGGGCGACGCGGCGGCGCCGGCCTTGCGGGAGGCCGTCGCCGGGCACGCGCAGTGGCTGGGACGCGAGGAGCCGCAGACCTTCGCGGCCGGGGGCACGGCGGCTGAGGCCGCGGCCGCGCTCCGGGCACTCGAGGATGCGGGCGCGCAGACGGTGGTGCTCCGGATCTGCGGCCCTGAGCCGCTCACGCAGCTGCGCGAAGTATTGGCAGGGCTGGCCGGCTGAGGAGCAATATGGCCGGGTGGTCGACGAGCAGGGCGGTCCCCGGCAGCTCGGTGGCGGTTTCGCCTTCGTCGGCAGGAGCCGGGAGTCGCGGTGCTGCCCGTCGCGGTGCTGCACCCTCCGGCGGTGGTGATGGTGGAGGGCGAGGCCCGGATCGGCAAGTCCCGCCTCGCGCCACCGCGTGCACACCGCTCGGGCGATCCTCGCGGTGTGGCGGCAGGAAGGACGCCTGGCAGCTGCCTGCTGAGCGGGATGCGAATTGGGGGCCCGAGCGCGGAGGTCGGCGTGCCGCGGGCATCGTGCCGGTCCTGCCCGTGGGACCGGCCTGGAGCGGTCGGCCGATCCGGTCGCGGCAGCCGATGAGGGAGCGTGGGGTGCCCAAGGCGACGGCGCCGACCAGGATCGGCACGCCGTTGTGACGCCGAGCCGGGTCGGCCCGGCATGTCGCTACCCGGGGCCGGCACCTCGCCGACCCGGGAGCGAGCGATGACCCACTCCTTCCCCGCACCATGCGGTTCGGTCCTGACTTGCGCGCAGGGCCCCGGCTCAGAGGTTGGGAGTGGGGCGTTCTGCGCGAATGTCGACGGTGACGACCTCGCGGGCGAATCCTCCGGCCCGCCGGTTCGGTCACCGGCCTACGGGCGCGGGGTGGCGTCGGGGTCGATCTCGGATGGGGCGGGGGCCTCCTGGCCGAGGCCGCCTGGCCCTGGACGCGTGGACGGACCGGACCGCCGCGTTGTCCGCCCTGCCCGGGGTGGAACAGGTCTACTGCTTCGAGAACCGGGGCACCGAGATCGGCGTCGCCCTCGCCCACCCGCACGGTGAGATCCACGCCTTCCTCTTCACCATCCTGCGCACCGCCCGCATGATCGAGCAGGCCGACCGGCATCGGGCGAGGACCGGCCGCAACCTCTTCGAGGACCTGCTCGCCGCCGAGCGGGTCGGCGGCACCCGCGTGGTGCCGGCCGGGTGAGCGCTGGACCGCCTTCGTACCATTCGCGGCCCGCTGGCCGTACGAGGTCCACCACCACCGTCACACCCGCGTTCCGGTTCCTCGGGTACCCGCTCCCGCGCACCTTCCTCGCCGGGCCCCCCGGCGGCGCCCGCCGGCTTCGGTAGCGCGGTCTCCTCCTTCGATCCCGGGTCCCAGGTGGACCGAGCCGCGGTCGGCGTCGCGACCGCGCAGATGCGCAGTAGCTGCAACCGTGTGCGCGAGATTGATTGAAAGTGATTGCGTGCACTATAAAGCAAGCACTCACAAGCATTAATGCGCATCATTGCGCACGAAAGGATCACCATGAGCCACGTCGAGCGGGAGATCGCCAGCCAGCCGCAGTGCTGGAGCAGGGCGCTGGAGCTGGAGCCCGCGGGCCTTCCGGAGCGCGGTGAGCGGGTGGCCGTGATCGGCTGCGGTACCTCGCTCTACATCGCGCAGGCGTACGCGTCGCTGCGTGAATCCGCGGGTCTGGGGGAGACCGACGCGTTCGCGGCCTCCGAGTTCCCGGCCGCGCGCGGCTACGACCGGCTGGTCGCCATCAGCCGCTCCGGCACGACGACCGAGGTGCACGCCGCGCTCGGACGTGCCGGGCACATCCCGAGCACGGCGCTCACCGGTGATCTCGACACGCCGATCGGCACGGTCGCGAACACGGTGGTGGACCTGGAGTTCGCGGACGAGAAGTCGGTGGTGCAGACCCGCTTCGCCACCACGGCGCTCGCCCTGCTGCGCGGCCACCTGAGCCTGGCCCCGGCCGACCTGCCGGAGCAGGCCGCGCGGGCGCTGGCCGAGCCCCTGCCCGAAGGCGCCGTCAGCGCAGGCCAGTTCACTTTCGTCGGTACCGGTTGGACGGTCGGCCTCGCCAACGAGGCGGCGCTCAAGCTCCGTGAGGCGTCCGGCGTCTGGACGGAGTCGTACCCGGCGATGGAGTACCGGCACGGCCCGATCAGCATCGCGGCCCCGGGGCGCGTGGTGTGGTTCTTCGGCGAGCCGCCGGCCGGGCTGCTTGAGCAGGTGCAGGGCATCGGCGCCATTACCTCGGTGACCGCCCTCGATCCCCTGGCCGATCTGGTGCGCGCCCAGCGCCTCGCCGTGGAACTGGCCAAGGCCGGCGGCCTGGACCCCGACCAGCCGCGCAACCTGACCCGCTCGATCGTGCTGGCCCAGCCGTGACCAGAGTGATCGCCCTTGATGTCGGCGGCACCTACATCAAGGGCGGCGCAGCCGGCGAGGACGGCATCCTGCGGGAGACGGACCGGTGGTTCACCGGGGCCGAGCGCGGCCCGGACGCGGTCCTGGAGACGGTGCTGGCGGCGGCCCGCGAGCCGGCCGACCGGCACCGCCCGGCGGCGGCGGGCATCGCGGTGCCCGGCATCGTCGACGAGACGGCGGGCGCCGTGATCCTCGCGGCCAACCTCGGCCGGCGCCGACTGCCCGTCCGGGACTGGCTCGCCGAGGAACTGGGCCTGCCGGTGGCGCTCGGCCACGGGCTGGTCGGCGGGCTCACCGGCCAGGCGATCCGTGGCGAGCTCGCCGCCGCGGGTCTGGCCGACCGCATGGTGCCGATCGCGGGCGAGTCCAGGCGGACCGTGGCCGTGGTCGAGGAGAGCGTCGGGGACACGACGATCCTGCTCGAACCCGGCCCGGTGGTCGGACCCGACGAGTGGGCTCGGTTCCTGGGCCACCTCGACGCGCTGCTGCCGGAGGCCGCGGCGGTGGTCCTCTCCGGCAGCCTGCCGCGTGGCGTCCCCGACGACGCCTACGCCCACCTGCTCGGGCTCGCGCACGCGCGCGGCGTTCCGGCGGTGCTCGACGCTGACGGGACGGCCCCGTGTGCGGGGCTGGCTGCCGGACCCGACCTGGTCAAGCCGAACGCCGACGAACTCGCCGCCGCCACCGGCCTGGCGGACCCCGTCGCCGCCGCAGGCGCGCTGGTCGACGGCGGGGCCGGGGCGGTGGTCGCCTCGCTCGGCCCGAATGGTCTCATCGCCGGTACATCGCAGGGGAGTTGGCGGGCCAGGCCGCCAGAGGCCCTGGCGGGAAACCTCACCGGAGCGGGGGGCGCCGCGGTGGCCGCCCTCACCCTCGGCCTGGTCGACGCCACCCCCTGGCCGGAGCGGCTGGCCGAGGCGGTGGCACTGTCCGCCGCCGCCGTGCGCGCCCCGCTGGCCGGCGACTTCGATCCCGACGTCCACCGCCGCCTGCGACCGCTGGTGGACGTCCAACCCCTCCACCCTCAGAGGAGTTCCTGATGCCCCTGGCCGGAACCGGCGCCATCGTCACCCCCGCGGCGGACGCCGCGCACGGGGTGGGTGCCTTCAACGTCATCCAGCTCGAACACGCCCAGGCCATCGTGGCGGGCGCCGAGGCCGCGGGCGCCCCGGTCATCCTGCAGCTGAGCGAGAACGCCGTCCGCTACCACGGGGCGCTCGCCCCGATAGCCTCCGCCGTGCTCGCCACGGCCCGCACCGCCTCGGTGCCGGTCGCGGTCCACCTCGACCACGCGACCTCCGCCGACCTGGTGGCCGAGGCGGTCGAACTCGGCTTCTCCTCGGTCATGTTCGACGCCTCCGTGCTGCCGTACGAGGAGAACGTCCGCGCCACCGCCGAGGTGGTCGCCCGCTGCCACGCGGCAGGCGTGTGGGTGGAGGCCGAACTCGGCGAGGTCGGCGGCAAGGACGGGGTGCACGCCCCCGGCGCCCGGACCGACCCGAGCGAGGCGGCCGCCTACGTGGCCGCCACCGGCCTCGATGCCCTCGCCGTGGCCGTCGGGACCTCCCACGCCATGCTCACCCGCGATGCCGTCCTCGACTTCGACCTCATCACCGCACTGCGCGAGGCCGTTCCGGTGCCGCTGGTCCTGCACGGCTCCTCCGGCGTGGCCGACGAGCACCTGACCCGCGCGGTCGAGCACGGCATGACCAAGGTCAACATCGCCACCCACCTCAACCAGGTCTTCACCGGCGCCGTGCGGCGCACCCTCGACGACGACCCTTCGCTCGTCGACACCCGCCGCTACCTCGGCTCCGGACGAACCGCCATGGCGGCGGAGGTCACGCGACTGCTGGGCGTCCTCAAGGCGCCGACAGTACGTAGGTGGTGTGATGCCAGGCGCTCGGGCGGAACGCTGTCTGTTGGGCCAGGTGACCAGCCCTGACCTACACTCCGTCCATGCTCAAAGCTGATCGTGCCGCCAGGATCGTGTCGCACATCGCCGAGGCGGGGAGCGCGGACGTGCGGACGCTCGCCGAACTGCTGGAGGTCTCGGAGGCGACCGTGCGCCGGGACCTCCAGGAACTGCAGGACCAGGGGCTGCTCCAGCGCACCCGCGGCGGTGCCGTGACAGGGGCGGTGAACCTGGAGATCCCGCTGCGGCACCGAGGCGACCAGCAGCAGGAGGAGAAGCGCCGGATCGCCCGGGCCGCGGCCGAACTGGTGCCGGACGGCGCCGTGGTGGGCCTGACCGGCGGCACCACCACCACCGAACTGGCCCGGGTGCTGGGCGAGCGCGGCAACGTCACGGTGGTCACCAACGCGGTCAACATCGCGGCCGAGCTGATCGTGCGCCCCGAAGTCCGCCTGGTCGTGATCGGCGGCCTCGCCCGCTCGGCCAGCTACGAACTGGTCGGCCCGGCCGCCGAGCGCATGCTCGCCCAGTACCACCTCGACCTCGCCTTCATCGGCGTGGACGGCCTGACCGTGCAGCAGGGCTGCACCACCCACGACGAGATGGAGGCCCAGACCGACCGCGCCTTCCTGCGCAGCAGCGCCCGCACGGTCGTGCTCGCCGACCGGACCAAGATCGGCCGGGTCACCTTCGCGACGATCTGCCCGCTCGCCGACGTCCACGACCTGGTGACGGACACCGGGCTTCCGGACGCGGAGGAGCAGGCGATCGCCGAGAGCGGCGTCCGGGTCCGGCGCGCCTGAGCCGTGAGCACGGCCGACCTGTCCGGGTGACGCTGCGGGCGCGCGTGCACCCGCTTCCACCACCGGAGAAGGGGACGACGGCCGGACCTGGCTCACCAACTGGCGCATGCACATGACCCGTCGCGAGGACTGACCGGCGTCCGCCGCCCGCCGGGTCCGACAGGCGTCGGGGCCGAAGCGGGCTCGGCACGCCGCAGCGATGGTGGTCGGGGAGCCGCCCGCCGTGAAGATTTCTGCCGTGGGTCGCGCTCGGCGGGGGAACTGGGCGGGAGGTGCCGTCCCGGGGCGGGCTCGGGGCTGTCTAGCCGATCGCGATGACGGGGTGGTCGCCGGGGTCGATCCACTGCATCGTCCGGGCCATGAAGGCGGCGGGGACGGCGACGCAGCCGGCGGTGGCGCCGGCCTGGGGGCCGAGGTCGTGGAGGAAGATGCCGGCGCCGCGGCCCTTCACCACGGGGGAGGTGTTGAAGTCGATGACCAGGACGTTGTCGTACTGGACGGGGTAGTTGATGAGGTGTTCGCTGCCGAGGGGGCCCTGTTCGGTGAGGTGGAAGCCGCCCTCGGTGTCGGTGCGCATGCGGTTGTAGTAGGCAGAGGAGGGGTCCTGGACCCACCAGTCGTGCGTGGTGACGTGGTGGTAGGGCATCTTCGTGCCCGGGTCCGGGGAGATGCCGAAGGCCTGGGTGATGGTGTACGTGCCGGTCGGTGTGGTCCCGGTCCCCTGGATGCGGGTGGGGCCGTCGTGCACGCCGCCGGACCCGATGCGCGCGTCGGTGGTGGAGTCGAGGGACCGCCAGGCGCCGTCCTGGCGAACCCACAGGGTCACGGTGGCGCGGGTGCCGTCCGCCTTGACCGTGATCACCTGGCCGGCCGGGCCGGCTGTCACCGGTACGGGGAACGGGCCGTCGTCGGCCCAGGCCCTTGGGGCGGGGCCTGCACCGGTCAGTGCGATGGCGACACCGAGCGCGAGGGCCACGCTCACGCAACGGAGTGCCGAGCCACGGCGGTCGGCGGGGAGTGTCCGGGAGGCGGCCATGGAGGGGCCCTTCTGGTGTGAACGACACGGACGAAGCGGCGGGACGGCCCGCAGTGGGTGAAGGCGGAGGTTCCACCGCATGCCATCCGGTGGTGCTCTGGCCGGCCGTCCCAACCCGGGGTGGTCCCGACCACGCCAGGGCCATGATCGGCTCGCCGGGGCAGTCGTGCCAGTACCGACACCGCCGGGCTGTGGGGCTGCCCGGGCGACGGCGCGTCGGGCCCGGGTGGCCGGGGCTCCACGGGCGGGACACAATCGTCGGTGCGGCGCGTGACCCGCCACGCCGCCGGTGGGACGGGGTACTCGACCGGGAGGCGACAGTGGCCGGTGTGACCAGCACCGATCTTCTCGTGGACGCGTTCGACCGGATCCGTGACACGGTCGCCGAGGTGGTCGACGGCCTGACCCCCGAGCAGCTGGCGTTCCGGGTGCAGGACTCGGCCAACTCGATCGCATGGCTGGTCTGGCACCTCACCCGGGTGCAGGACGACCACCTCGCCGACGCGGCCGACCGTGAACAGGTGTGGACCGCCGACGGCTGGGCGGGCCGGTTCGCCCTGCCGTTCGCCGCGTCGTCCACCGGCTACGGGCACCGACCCGCGCAGGTCGCCAAGGTCACCGCCACCGCCGACCTTCTCGTGGGCTACCACGAGGCCGTCCACGCACGGACCGTCGACTACGTGCGCGGCCTCGACAACCGGTCCCTCGCCCGGATCGTCGACGAGTCGTGGCAGCCCCCGGTCACCCTGGGGGTGCGTCTCATCAGTGTGATCGCCGACGACCTCCAGCACGTCGGCCAGGCGGCCTACGCACGAGGCCTGCTGGCCCGGCGCTGACGGCCCGCGTCCCAAGGCGAGGCAGGGTGCGTGATGGCCCTCAGGGTGTCGATACCGCTTGCCCTTGCGAACCCCCGACTCCAGTCCTCCTGACGCACCAGCTCCAGTGCGCCGTCCGGCAGCCGCCGGTACCGGGCGATGCTGGTCGCACGAGGGATCGCCGGCTCGTCCCAGTCGACGGCGAGGATCTCGTTCCAGCCGAGCCAGGTGGCGTCGAACGCCGGCCTCCCGCGACACCACCCGCCGCTCCCGACTCGCGGACCGGCTACGGCTACGACTGCTCCCGCTCACGCCGGTTGCGGAGACCGAAGCCGCATCTCGTACGGGCTCGTCCCGTAGCGTTTGCCTTCCATCGCGGGAACCCGCGGTGTCCGAAGGGGAGGGTCACATGAACTCGCTTTTGTCGAAGGCTCGTTGGTTAGGCGCCCTGGCGGCGGGTGCGGCACTGTTGCTCGCCGGGTCCGGCTCCGCCGGCGCCGTCACCGGCACGTCCGGCGGGCCGGTCCCGGGCGTCCCGCGGACCGTCGAACTGGACTCGTCACCCGCGTCGGTGGCGGTCAGCCCGGACGGGCGCAAGGCCTACGTCGCGGTGAAGGACAGCATCAAGGGTGCCAAGGTGAAGGTGGTCGACACCCAGAGCGGGGCGATCACCGGGGTGGTGACGCTGTCCACCGGGCTCGGGGCCGGTCCAGGGCCGCTGGCCGTCAGCCCCGACGGCTCGCGTGTCTACGTACTGTTCTCGACCGCCCGCAAGGCGCCGCTGGCCGACCTCGGCGCCATCGACACGGCCACCGACACCGTGGTGTCCAGCACGGAGGTACCGGACCAGCCTCGGCCCGAGGGGACCCTCCCCGGCGCCCTCACCTCGCTGGTGGTCAGCCCGGACGGCACCAGGGTCTACGTCGGGCAGGACGGACCGGCCCGCTACCACCGCCCGGCCGAGCCGAGCGCCCGGGTCCTGTCCTTCTCCCCGCAGCAGCAGGGCTTCACCGCCGCCGTGCCGGTGCCCGGCCGCCACCTGGGCTCGATCGTCACGTCGCCCGGCGGTGACACCGCGTACGCCGCCACCGACGAGAACCTCGTCCATCTGGACACCAGCACCGGGACCCCGATCGTGGCCGGCGCCATCGCCGCCCCGATCGGCTCCGTCCCGAGCCTGGCTCTCTCCCCGGACGGCAACCGGCTCTACGGCGTGGGGAACGGCGGCACCGGCTACGCCGTCGACCTCGCCACCGGCACCCTCTCCACCATCGACATCGCCCCGGGCCAGTGGCTGCAGAACCCGTCGGTGGGCGCGGACGGTACCCGGCTGTACATGGTCCAGCAGGACCTCACCAGCGCCGACGGCACGGCCTCGGTCCTCGCCCTGGACACCGCGACCGACACCCTCGTCCCGGCCGAGGGCATCACCGGCCTCACCTGGGTGACCGGCCTGGCCCTCGGCCCCGACGCCCGCACCTTCTACCTCACCGTCAACTCCACGCTGCAGATCATCGGTTTCTGACCGAACCCGCACCGCTGACGCCTTCCCGCGGCGTCGACTGCCGGTCGCCGCTCGGCGCCCCCGCGACCTGCCGCACGCTCGCACCCACCGGGCAACCCGAGCGGCGCCCAGCCGGTCGTCGGCGTCCCGTCCCCGCCCTGATCGGCTCCGTCCGGCTCCCCGCCCCGGCTCTCCCACGCGTGCCCGGACCGTTCGAAGGCGCTCCGCCGACCTGCAGGAGGATCGTCCCGCCTTCGGTCGTCCCCTCCCGTGGCACTCGGGTCCTGATCGACGCTGGGGCGACGTCACGGTGACGGCGTGCCGCCCGTGACGTCACGGACCGCACCACCGTCACTGCACGTCGTGGCGGCGGCACGCGGAAGCGCACCGGACGGCCGAGTGTCCGCGCCCCCGTACGTCGGGCCCGGATGCCCCGACACGGGCGTCCGAAGCGCTCAGCAGGCCGACGCGGCCCCGTCGTTCGACCGTCCACCCCGGCCCGCCACGGATTCGGACACCGCGACGAAGGCCCGCACGAGGGGGCGGTCGTCTCCTCGGCGGGTGGCCAGGAAGACCCGGCTCATGGCGGACGGTCCGTCGAGTTCGAGGCGCCGGGCGCCCGCGGGGAGGAGCGCGGTGACGCTGTGGGGGGCGATGGTGACGCCCAGGCCTGCGGCGACGAGCATGGTGATGGTGTGCCAGTTCGAGCACTCCTGTACGACCCGGACGTCGTTGCCGGTGTGCCGGATCGGCTGGGTGTTCACGTCGAACGCGCGCGCTCCCGCCGAGCGCGGGAACAGGATCAGGGGGTCGGTGGCCAGCGCCGCCGCTTCCACCCGGTCGCTCTCCGCGGCGGGGTGGTCGGCGGGGACGACCGCGACGAACCGTTCCGTCGCCAGGAGGGCGAGGTCGATGTCGTCGCGCTCCTCGGCGTCCCGGACGATCCCGATGTCGGCCGTGCCGCGTTCCAGGGCCGTCAGGACGTCGACGGTGAAGCCGTCGTGCAGCCTGACCTGGACGTCCGGGCGGCGGAGGGAGAAGGCACGGAGCCGTTCGCTGACGATCGCGGCGGCGGAGGTGATGAAGGCGACGTCCAGGCGGCCGGCCTCGCCGCGGCCGACCCGGCCGGCCTCGTCCAGATCGGCGGCCAGCCGGCGCAGGAGGTCCCTCGCCCGCGGCCGGAACGTCACCCCGGCGTCCGTGAGGCGGACGCTCCGGGAGGTCCGCCGGAACAGCTCGACGCCGACGATCTTCTCCAGCTGCCTGATCTGCTGGGACAGGGCCGGCTGGGCGATGTGCAGCCGGCGGGCGGCGCGGCCGAAGTGCAACTCCTCGGCCAGCGCCAGGAAGTAGCGCAGATGCCGGAGCTCGATTCGCTGATCCATATCTCCAGCCTATGGATCGCGGCCGGTGTACGTATTGGACACATGAGTCGGCGCGGTCGCAGGCTGACGTGGTGTCATCCAGGGAAGGAACCCGCCCCATGCCGTACGCCTCCGCCCCGCCCGTGGTCTCCTCGATCGCCTCGCCGAGCGACGCCGACGCATTCCGCGCGCTGAACGAGGAATGGATCTCGCAGCTGTTCACCCTGGAGGAGGACCGGGCCGTGCTCGGGGATCCGTTCGGCCGCATCGTGGACCCGGGCGGCGACGTGCTCCTGGCCCGTGAGCCGGGAAGCGGAACCGTCGTGGGGTGCGTAGCGCTTCTGGCCCACCCGGACGCCGTGTTCGAGCTGGCGAAGATGGCCGTCACCCCCGGCGCGCGGGGGCGCGGCATCGGCCGCCGGCTCGTGGCCGCGGCGATCGGCCGGGCCCGGGCACTCGGCGCGGCCAGGCTGTTCCTCGGCACGAACAGCAGGCTGGCCCCCGCCGTCCACCTCTACGAGGACGCCGGGTTCGTGAGGATCACCCGCGACCGGCTCCCGGTGGCCGACTACTACGCCCGCGCCGACATCCTCATGGAACTGGGCTGAAGTCCCGGGCCCGGCCTCGGGGCCGTCCGCGGGTGCGGACGGCATGGACGGGCGTCGGTGGCACGGGCACCTGCCCCGGCTGCCGGGTTCCCAGGCGCGCGGTCCCGGCCGCCGCACAGATCGCCCGGGCCGGGCAGGGACACGGCTACGGCACGCCGCCGCGTGGACCGGCCCGGTGGCAGGGCCGCTCAGGACGGCAGGAAGCGGGCGCCCGGGCCCGGGCTGCGGTAGACGGAGTCCGGTGGCAGGCCGGTGTGTCCGGCGGCGCACGTCAGGACGAGAGTGACCGGTTCGTCACAGCCGTGGCCGTCGGCGGTGCGGTGCCGGACGACGACCGACGGGCCCTCCTCGTCCGCGAGGTACTTGTCGCCCCACTCCAGCAGGGCGATCACGGTGGGCCTCAGGTCGACGCCCTTCTCGGTGAGGCGGTACTCGAAGCGCTGCCGGTCGCCGGGCTCCTGGTACGCCACCCGGTGCAGCACACCCGCGGCGACGAGGCCGTCGAGCCGCGTGGAGAGCAGGTTGCTGGCGATTCCCAGCCGGGCCCGGAACTCCCCGAAGCGGCTGACACCGTCCAGGGCCTCCCGCACGATCAGCAGCGACCACCGCTCGCCGACCGCCGAGAGTGCGCGCCCGACCGAACAGTTCGCCGGGTCGATCCGCCGTTGGTGCCGCTGCTCCGTCATGGCTCGATCCTAGACCGCCCGGGGCATCTGGGTTGACAATCTCCACTCAGCCCCGGCTAGGCTCCGGTCCAGCTGAGTTGAGAAATTAAATCCAGGAGGCGACGGCCATGCCGATGCTCGACGTCCACATCCCCGACGGCGCCCTGCGGCCGGAGGTGGAAGCGGCCCTGCTCAACCGCATCACCGAGATCCTGATCCGCCACGAGGGCTTCGACCCCGCCGACCCGGCCACCCGCTCGGTGTCCTGGCTCTTCCTGCACCGGCCCGCCGCCGTCTACGTCGGCGGTGAGATCGCGGACGCCCCGCGCTACAAGGTCGTCCCGTCCGTGCCCGAGGGCCAGCTCGACGCCCGGAAGCGCGCGGGCGTCATCGCCGACGTCACCGAGGCGATCCTGGACGCCGAGGACGGCGCCTGGCCGCGCGACCCCGGCCGGATCTGGGTCTTCCCCACCGAGATCCCCGAGGGCCACTGGGGCGGCTTCGGCAGGATCAGGCCACTCGCGGCGATCCTCGCCAGGCTCACCGGCCACGACCGCGACCGGGCCCGCGCCCTCGCCGAGCAGCGCATCGCCGAGAGTCGCGCCGAGCACGCCCGACTGCCGTAGGCGACCGCCGACCGCTCGGCCGAGGCGGGTCGACCGGAGGCGGCAGAGGCCGCCGGTGCCGAAGCCATCGGGATCCTCCGTCGGCTGTCACGCCGCCCCTGCCGTCTCGACAGCGGTACCGGGGAGCATTCCCCGGTACTGTTGCCATCGTCGGCGGAGTAATCGGGGCCATTCCCCGTTTCATCGCCCGTGGACGTCCACGGGCACCTCCATGGAAGGGGGAAGCGTGGCAGACACCGCACTCGTGCTCGGCGGCGGCGGACCGGTGGGCGGGGCCTGGCTGACCGGGGTCCTCGCAGGGCTCACCGAGGCCGGGATCGATCTCTCCAGGGCCGAGGTCGTGATCGGCACCTCCGGCGGTGCCGTCTTCGGATCCCGGCTCCTGTCCGGCGTCCCGGCGGCAGAGTTGTACGAGCGTCAGCTCTCCGGGGCCGACGCGGTCCGGCTCCCGGTGACGGCGAGCCAGACGGCGCGCTTCCTCTGGGCGGCGCTCGGCTCCCGCGATCCGCAGCGGTCCGTGGAACGCCTCGCCCAAACGGCGCTGCGCGCCCGCACCGGCCCGGAGTCCGACGTCTTCGGGACGGTCGGTGCGCTCCTGGGCGAGGTGCGGGACTGGCCCGAGCGGAAGCTGCGGATCACCGCTGTCGACACCCGGACCGGAAACGTCGAGGTGTTCGACGCGCACTCCGGAGTGACGCTCCTCGAAGCGGTCACGGCGAGCTGTGCCGTGCCCGTCGTGTGGCCGCCGGTAACCGTGGCGGGCCGGCGCTGGATGGACGGCGGCAGCCGCTCGACTGCCAACCTCCAGCTCGCGCGAGGGTACCGCCGGGTGCTGGCGGTCGTGCCGATCCCCCACGCGGTCGGGCCGCATCCGAACGCGCAGCAGCAGGCCGCGGATCTGTCCGACGACGGGGCACGCGTTGTCCTGCTGTCCCCGGACCGTGCCGCGCGTCGCGTGATGGGCCGCAACATGGTGGACGACACACGCCGGCCGGCTGCTGCCCGCGCGGGCCACGCCCAGGCCACCGCTCTGGCCGCCTCGGTGGCCGAGTCGTGGTGCGGCTGAAGGCCGACCGTCAGACAGCCCGGTGCCGAAGCGATCGTGCCGTCCTCCCGGCCCGACAGGCCGGTTGCCGTCCTGCGCGGTCGGCGGCCGGCCGCGCAGGACGACGGGAGTTCAGCCCTCCGCCGCGTCGTGTGCGAGGCGGGCGCCGGCGCGGACCAGCCACTTCTGGGCGTGCTCCCGGGCGGAGGCCGGGTTGCCCGCGAGTGCGCTGAGCGTCAGGGCCCGGTCGTCGGCCGACTCGCCCGCGACGATCCGGGCGGGGACGCCGGCGCGGGCGGCACGGGCGAGGACCTCGCCGACGGCCTTGCCGCGCAGGCTGGTCGCGTCGTACCGGCCCTCACCGGTGATCACCAGATCCGCCGTGGCGATGTCCTGGTCGAGGTGGAGGAGGTCGGCGACGGCGGCGGCGCCGGGGCGGATGACGGCGTCCCACGCGGCCGTGAGGCCGTAGGCGGTGCCGCCCGCCGCGCCGGAGCCGGCCTGGTCCGGGTCCGCACCGAGGAGCGCGGCGAGCCGGGACAGGCCCTGGTCGAGCAGGGCGACCTCGCTCGGGTCCGCGCCCTTCTGCGGGCCGTAGACGGCGGCGGCGCCGTCCGGGCCGAGCAGCGGATTGGTGACGTCGGTGAGGAGCACCACGCCGCCGGGCGGCGCCGGGCGCAGGCCCGTGGCGTCGACCCGGTGGGCCCGCAGGAGCGCCCCGCCGCCATCGGAGAGTTCCCGGCCCTCCGCGTCGGTCAGCCGCAGGCCGAGCGCCGCGAGCAGGCCGGTGCCGCCGTCCGTGGAGGCGGAGCCGCCGAGGGCGACCGTCAGCCGGCGTACGCCCGCGTCGAGGGCCGCCGCGACGGTCTCGCCGGTGCCCCGCGTGGTCGCGGTGAGCGGCGCGGGGCGGGACATCAGGGGCAGCCCGCTGGCGACGGCGAGTTCCACCAGCGCGGTGCCGTCGGGGAGAAGGGCGTACCGCCCGGTGACCGGCCGCCCGTCGGGGCCGGTGCAGCCGGAGACGTCGTGCTCGGTGGTGCCGGGCAGGGCGGCCGCGACGGCGGCGAGGGTGCCCTCGCCGCCGTCGGCCATCGGACGCGCGATCAGCTCGTCGTCCGGCCGCACCGAGCGCCAGCCGTCGGCCAGCGCCCGGGCGGCGTCCGTCGCCGTGACCGTCCCCTTGAAGGAGTCCGGCGCGAGGACGACTCTCATGCGCTCACCACGTGGGCACGGTGGCGCTCGACCACCGTCGCGAGGGTCTGTTCCCCGGGGGTGTCCCAGATCTCCTGGTTGAAGATCTCGGTCTCGATCCAGCCGGTGTAGCCGGCGGCCGTGACCATGTCCGTCAGTGCGCCGAAGTCGATGTGGCCGTCGCCCACGTGGCCCCGGCCGAGCAGGACGTCGGCGGGCAGCGGCAGCGTCCAGTCGCAGACCTGGTACGAGGCGATCCGGGCGCCCGCACGGGCGACCTGCGCGGCGAGGTCCGGGTCCCACCACACGTGGTAGCTGTCGACGACGACGCCGACCTGCTCGACGGGGTGGCGCTCGGCCAGGTCGAGGGCCTGGCCGAGGGTGGAGACCACGGCACGGTCGGCGCAGAACATCGGGTGCAGCGGCTCGATCGCCAGCCGCACACCCAGGTCACCGGCGTACGGGGCGAGTTCGGCCAGCCGGTCGGCGACCCGGTCCCGCGCCCCGGCCAGGTCGCGGCTGCCCTCGGGGACCCCGCCGACGACCATCACCAGGGTGTCGGTGCCGAGTTCGGCCGCCTCCTCCAGGGCGCGGAGGTTGTCGGCGAGCGCCGCCCGGTGGGCCTCCGGCCCCTCGGCGGTGAGGAAGCCGCCCCGGCACAGGCTGCTGACGGCCAGTCCCGCCTCGCGGACCAGCTTGGCCGCGCGCGCGACACCGACCTCCTCGACCTTGTCGCGCCAGAGCCCGATCGCCGGGACTCCGGCCTCCACGCAGCCGCGCACCGCCTCCGGCAGACTCCAGCCCTTGGTGGTGATCTGGTTCAGCGAGAGCCGGTTCACGCCTCCACCCCCGCCACCGCGAGGAACTGCCGCATCCGGTGCGCCGCCAGCTCCGGGTCGGGCAGGACCCCGGCGGCGTCCGCCAGGCGGAACAGCTCCACCAGGTGGACGACGGAACGGCCGCTCTGAGCCCCGCCGACCATGGTGAAGTGGCTCTGGTGGCCGGCCAGCCAGGCGAGGAAGACGACGCCCGTCTTGTAGTGGTAGGTCGGCGCCGCGAACAGGTGGCGGGCCAGCGGGAGGGTGGGGGCGAGCAGGGCGTCGTACCGGTCGAGGTCCCCGGCGTCCAGGGCGTGCAGCGCGGCCGCGGCGCGGGTGGCGATCGGGTCGAAGATGCCCAGCAGTGCGTGGCTGTGGCCGAGTTCGTCGCCGCGGATGAGCTGCGGATAGTTGAAGTCGTCGCCGGTGTAGAGCCGGACGCCCTCGGGCAGGGCGCGGCGCAGGGCGATCTCCCGGTCGGCGTCGAGCAGGGAGACCTTGATGCCGTCGATGCCGGCGCGGTGCTCGCGGATCAGCGCGAGCACCGTCTCGGTGGCCGCGTCCAGGTCGGCGGAGCCCCAGTAGCCGGCCAGCGCCGGGTCGAACATCTCGCCGAGCCAGTGCAGGATCACCGGCCGACCGGCCTGGGTGATCAGCCGGCCGTAGACCTGGAGGTAGTCCTCCGGCCCGCGGGCCTGCGCGGCCAGTGCGCGGCTGGCCATCAGGACGGGCTGCGCGCCGGCCTCCTCGACCACCGCGAGCTGCTCCTCGTACGCGGCTGCTATCCCGGCGAGGCCGGCGGCCGGGCCGGTGAGCTGGTCCGTGCCGACGCCGCAGGCGAGGCGGCCTCCCTCCCGTCGCCCGCCACCACCCTGGTCCGAAGCGCTTCGCGCTGCCTCCCTGAAGGCGCGGGCCTCCGCGCCGGAACGGACGATCAGCTCCCGCGTGGCGGCCCAATCCAGGCCCATGCCGCGCTGGGCGGTGTCCATGGCGTCGGCGATGCCGAGGCCGAGGGACCACAGGTGGCGGCGGAAGGCGAGGGTGGCGTCCCAGTCGACGGCCGCCGGGGCGCCGGGGGCGTTGCCGCCGAACGGGTCGGCGACGACGTGCGCGGCGGCGAAGGCCGTGCGGTTCTTCGGCGGGTGCGCCGGGATCTCCAGCGGCTCGGGGGTGCTCAGCCGGTAGCGGCCGAGGCCGGGAAGGTTCAGCTCGGTCATCGGATCTCCAGTCCGGGGACGTCCAGGCGGCGGCCCTCGCGGGCGGAGCGCAGGCCGAGTTCGGCCAGCTGGACGCCCTTGGCGCCCTCCAGCAGGTCCCAGGTGTACGGGGAGCCGGTGACGACGTGCCGCAGGAAGAGCTCCCACTGAGCCTTGAAGCCGTTGTCGAACTCGCCGTTGTCCGGGACCTGCTGCCACTGCTCGCGGAAGCGCTCGGTGGCCGGCAGGTCCGGGTTCCACACCGGCTTCGGGGTGGTGGCCCGGTGCTGGATCCGGCAGTTGCGCAGCCCGGCGACCGCGCTGCCCTCGGTGCCGTCGACCTGGAACTCCACCAGCTCGTCGCGGTCGACCCGGACGGCCCAGGAGGAGTTGATCTGGGCGGTGATCCCGCCCTCCAGCTCGAAGATGCCGTAGGCGGCGTCGTCCGCCGTCGCCGGGTAGGCGCGGCCCTGTTCGTCGACCCGCTCGGGAATGTGGGTGGCGGTGTGCGCGTACACCGAGCGGACGGGCGCGATGATCTGGTCCAGCACGTAGCGCCAGTGCGGGAACATGTCCAGGATCATGCCGCCGCCGTCCTGGGCGCGGTAGTTCCAGGAGGGGCGCTGCGCGTCCTGCCAGTCGCCCTCGAACACCCAGTAGCCGAACTCGCCGCGCACCGACAGGATGCGGCCGAAGAAGCCGCCGTCCACCAGCCGCTTGAGCTTGAGCAGGCCGGGCAGGAAGAGCTTGTCCTGCACCGCACCGTTGCACACCCCGGCCTCCCGGGCCAGTCGTGCCAGCTCCAGGGCGGCGTCGAGGGACTCGGCAGTCGGCTTCTCGGTGTAGACGTGCTTGCCGGCCGCGATGGCGGTGCGCAGGGCCTGCTCGCGGGCCTGGGTGACCTGGGCGTCGAAGTAGATCTCGGCGAGCGGGTGGGCCAGCGCCTCGTCCAGCGAGGTCGTCCAGTGCGTCAGGCCGTGGCGGTCCGCCAGCTCCTTGAGCTTCTGCGCGCTGCGGCCGACCAGGATCGGCTCGGGCCACAGCGTGTCGCCGCCCTCCAAGGCGAGCCCGCCCTGCTCGCGGATGGCCAGGATCGAGCGCACCAGGTGCTGGCGGTAGCCCATCCGGCCGGTGACGCCGTTCATCACGACGCCGATCACTCTCTGAGTCATGCGTGGTCCTCCGCGGTCCTGTGTGGTCCTGTGCGGTCAATGGGAAAGCGCTTTCCGAGAGGTTATGGAGATATGCTGTGCGCGTCAACGCAGGTGCCAAACGGAAGTGGGGAACGGCAGATGGGTGTCACCCTCAGTGAGGTCGCCCGTCACGCCGGAGTCTCCCTCGCGACGGCCTCCCGCGCGCTCAACGGCTCGGCCCGGACGGTCGGCGAGGAGCTGGCCGCGAAGGTCCGGGCCAGTGCCGACGCCCTCGGGTACCTGCCGAACGCCCCCGCCCAGGCGCTCGCCCGTGCCGCCACGGCCAACGTCGGCGTGCTGTTGCACGACGTGGCGGACCCGTACTTCGCGGCCATCGCCCGCGGGGTCTCCGACGCTGCCGGGCAGGCCGGGCTGCTCCCGCTGGTGATCAACACGGACGGGGAGCCGGAGACGCAGGTGCGGGGCATCCGCATGCTGCACGGCCAGCGCGTGCGGGCCATCGTCCTGGCCGGCTCCGCCCACACCGACCCGGCCGCCGTCCGGGCCGTCGACGCGGCGCTCGCCGACTACCGGGCGGACGGCGGGCGGATCGCGACCGTCACCGACCACGGCCCCGCCTACGACGCCGTCCTGCCGGACAACCGCGGGGGTGCGGCCGACCTGACCCGGGCTCTCCTGGGCCTGGGGCACCGCGAGTTCGCGGTGATCACGGGGCCGGAGCGGCTGCAGGTCTCGATGGACCGGCTCGCCGGGGTGCGCGAGGCCCTCGCCGAGGCGGGCATCGAGCCGGCCGAAGGGGCCGTCCAGCACGTGGAGTTCACCCGCGCCGGGGGCCGCGAGGCGGTGCGGCGGCTGCTCGACCGTCCGCGGGCCGAGTGGCCCACCGCCGTGCTGGCGCTGTCCGACGTCTGCGCGATCGGTGCGCTCGGTGAGCTCCGCGCGCAGGGAGTCGACGTGCCCGGCCGGATGTCGGTGGCGGGTTTCGACGACATCCCGTTCGCCGCGGACGTGGCTCCGGCGCTCTCGACGGTGCGGATGCCGCTGGAGCGGCTCGGCGCGGGCGCCGTCACCCTGGCGCTCGAGTCCGGAGGCGGGCGGCGGCCCGTCCGACTGGCCCTGCCGACCCGGGTCGTCTTGCGGGGGAGTACCGGGGCGCCGCCCGCGCGGGCCCGGTGAGCGGGGGAGCGGCCGGCCGCGCGGCGGTGCCGGACGCCCGGCGAGCGAGCGGCCCGGGCGGGGTTTCCGCAGGCCGGGAACGCGGGAGGACCTGACCGGACGATCGGGTGACCGGTACGGTGGTTCTGATCGACTCAGCAGATCCGTGTTCGTTCGATCGGATTTCGATTGAATGATGCGGATTGATCAGTTGCCGCGCGGCACCGGGGCACATCAGGAGGGAAGCCATGACCATCACGGCCGAGGAGCGCCGGTCCCAGATCCTAGAGGTCGTACGCGACCTCGGGACGGTACGTGTGGTGGACCTCGCCGTCCGGATGGGCCTCTCGGCCGTCACCGTCCGCCGCGACGTGGCGGTGCTCGCCGACGACGGGCTGCTGAGCCGCTCGCACGGCGCCGTCTCGCTGCCGCGCGTCAAGTCCGCCGCGGCCGAGGGCTCCGACCGGGTCCTGGGCATGCTCGTCCCCACCGTCGGCTCGTACTTCGACGAGGTGGTCGGCGGCGCCCGCGCGGCAGCCGCGGACGCCGGCGCGCGCCTGGTGCTCGCCATCGCCCCGTACGAGTCGGCCGACGACCGCGCCCAGGTCGGGCAACTGCTCGACTCCGGGGTGGACGGCCTGCTCCTGACCCCCAACTGGCGTCCGGCCGGCGGCGAGGACGGCCTGTGGACCGGCGGGCTCCCGGTGCCCGCCGTGCTCGTCGAGCGCCGCGCCCCCGCCGACGGCGAGGGCGCGCTGCTGGACTCCGTCGGCTCGGACCACCGGCACGGCGTCCTGCTCGCACTGCGCCACCTGGCCTCGCTCGGGCACGGCTCGGTGCTGCTGGTCGCCCGCGAGGACACCTGGACGGCGCACCAGGTCCGGGCCGGCTACGCCGAGGGGACGGCGCTGCTGGGGCTGGAACCGCAACCGGTGATCGACATCCGCCGCCCCGGGGTCGACTCCGAGGCCGTCGCCGAGCGGATCGCCGAGGCCGCCGCCCGGGGCGTGCGGGCCGTCCTGGTCCACAACGACCAGGACGCCATCCAACTGCCGCCGCTGCTGCGGGCCCGGGGCCTCCAGGTGCCGGACGACGTGGCGCTGATCGCGTACGACGACGTCTTCGCGGCCCTCGCCGCGCCGCCGCTGACCGCCGTCGCGCCGCCGAAGCGGGCCGTCGGCGCGGCGGCCGTGGAGCTGCTGCTGCGCCGCCTGGACCTCGGCGGCTCGCTGCCCGTCCACCACCTCGAACTGCTGCCCTCGCTGGAGGTCCGCACCTCCTGCGGGGGCGCGGGCGAGGCCCGCTGAGGCGCGGCCGGGCCGGGCTCCGGGGGTCGTCCCGGCCGTGCCGCCCGGCCCGCCCCGGCCCCAGACCCGGCCCCAGACCCGGCCTCAGACCGCGAGCCGGGCGAGGTAGGCCGCTCCGGGGCCCAGCAGCCCGGGCAGCGGGGCTGCGGCCGGGTGCCAGGGCGCCTCGTACTCCCAGGACACCCAGCAGTCCGCGGGCAGCGCCCGCACGCACTCGGCGATCGGCAGCACGCCCGCCCCGAGCGCGATCGGCGTGAGGTCGTCGTCGCTCGCGATGTCCTTGACCTGGACGTAGCCGAGGTGGGGCGCGAGCGCGGCCAGGCTCTCCGCCGGGCTCTCGCCGGCCAGGTGGGTGTGCATCAGGTCCCACAGCGCGCCGACGGCCGGATGTCCGACGAGGTCGAGCACGCGCGCCACGTCGTGCCCGGAGCGGTGCGAGTCGTGGGTCTCCAGCAGGATGCGGACGCCGAGGGAGCGGGCGGTGTCGGCAGCGGCGGTCAGCCGCCGGACGGCCCGCCGGCCGGCCGCGCCCGTCGCGGACTGCGCGCCGTGCGGGAAGACGCGCAGATGGCGTGCCCCGAGCCCGGCGGCCAGTCGCAGGTGGTCGGTCAGGGCGGAGAGCAGCCGGTCGTCGTCGCCCGGTGCGGCGACGCCGAGGTAGGACGCGACGGCGAGCGGGGTGATCCCGTGGGCGGTGAACTCCCGCCGGGCGCTTCGCAGTTCCTCGGCCGTCATGGCAGGGTGCACCGGTTCGCCGGGCGCGCACCGCAGTTCCAGTCCCTGCCAGTGGTGCTCGGCCGCCAGGCGGAGGACCTCGGTGAGCGGGCGGCCGGGCAGGCCCAGGGTGGAGAGGGCGAGTCGCACGGTGGTCAGTCCTCCCGGCGGACGGTGACGGAGCCGGTGGCGAGCAGGGCGGTGTGCCGCCCGCCGTCCGGCCAGCGGACGTGGAGCAGGTGGCCCTCCGGGGCCCGCTCGGTGCGGACCTCGACGGACGCGCGGGGCGGCCGGACCGGGCCCCGGTCGAGCCGTGCGGTGCTGACGAACAGCGCGGCCGCGTCGGCGGTGTGCCCGGCGACGCGGGGCACCGCGCCGATGGCGCCGAAGGCGGTGCCCGAGGGCAGCGGGTCGGTGCCGGCCGTGGTGAAGCCGTCCGCGCAGCGCAGCAGCGAGACGAGCCGCAGGCCGTCCGGCCCGGTGGCGGTGGCGGTGGCGTACGGCCCGTCCACGGTGGTCTCGACGGAGTCGCCCGCCACGGCCCACCCGCTGTGCCGGACCTCGGTGCCCGGTTCGGCCCCGGCTACCAGGTGGGCGTGCACCTCCTCGGCCCCGGCCGCGAGGACGAGCGAGGTCACGACGATCCCGGGGAGCTCCGCGCCGCCCGTCCTGGGCCGGTGCTCGGAGGCGGCCCAGCCGTCGCCGGTGCCGAGCGGCCGGATCCGGCCGCGCTCGGTGAGTGTGCCGCCGACCATCAGGCCGAGGTGGTTGTCCGGCGGTCCGTCCAGCACCGGTCCGGTCGCGGTGGAGTGGGCGAGGCGTGCGTAGAGCGGGTCGTCGGGCAGCACCTCGTGCGCCGGCTGGTCGTCGCTGCCGTGGTTGTGCAGCCGGAC
This sequence comes from Kitasatospora sp. NPDC101235, assembly GCF_044767505.1. Classification (NCBI taxonomy): domain Bacteria; kingdom Bacillati; phylum Actinomycetota; class Actinomycetes; order Kitasatosporales; family Streptomycetaceae; genus Kitasatospora; species Kitasatospora sp. NPDC101235. The sequence continues at coordinate 208,550 of NZ_JBIWNZ010000013.1, read as the reverse complement.
GAGGCCGTCGGAGGCGGTGGACTGGATCAGCCAGCCGGGCCGGGGGAGCGGCCGGACGGCGTCGCCCAGTTCCGCTGGTCCGGGCTGCTCGACGGCCGTCCACACCGGGTGGTCCGGTGGCAGCAGCAGCCCGAGGAAGCCCTTGCTCGCCCAGTACGGGGAGGCGGGGCCGGAGTACGGCTGGACCATCGGCGGGTACGGCCCGTGCCAGCCGGAGGTGAGCAGGCCCTCGGCGTCGAGTGCGCCGCGGTCGAGGAAGTACCGCAGGGCGCCGGAGGCGAGGCGGCGGGTGGTGCCCGGGGACAGCGGGGTGTTCCCGCAGAGCGCTCCGGCCCACAGCGGGGCCGCGGCGGCGAAGCGGTAGGTGAGCGAGCGGCCCTGGTGAATGGGGGCGCCGTCGGCACCGAAGGTGCGCGCGAAGGCGGCGAGGTGGGCGGCGAGCCGGCCGCCGTACACGTCGAGCAGGTGCCGCTCGTCGCCCAGGTGGGCGTGGAGGACGGGGTAGAGGTGGAAGGCCCAGCCGTTGTAGTGGTCGAAGGCGCGTGGGCGTCCGTCGGTGTACCAGCCGTCGCCCCGGTACCAGGACTCGATCTTCGCCAGGCCGCGTTCCACGGCCCGCTCCGCGGCCACGCCGTCGATGCCGGCGTCGGCGAGGAAGCCGCCGACGGTGAGCGGGAAGAGCCACCAGTTGTTGTCCACCGGTGCTTGGTGGAGAGCGCGGGCCAGCCAGGCGCCGGCCCGTTCGCGCACGTCCTCGTCCAGATGGTCCCAGAGCCAGGGGCGGGTGATCCGCAGGGCCAGGGCGATCGAGGCGGCCTCGACCATGGCCTGGCCCCGGTCGGTGATCACCGGCCAGGAGACGGGGTCGGCGTCGGTGAGGGCGCGTTCGGTGGTCGGGCGGCGGGTGCCGGCGGCGAGCCCTTCGGCGTAGGCCGGGAGCAGGCCATGGGGGTCGTCGCCGCCGGCGCCCGCGATGCGGAAGGCGGCCAGCAGGAAGGTCCGGGCGTACCCCTCCAGCCCGTCCGAGCGGGGGCCCGACCAGCTGGGGCGGTCGCCCGGCAGCCCGATCAGCGCGTGCTCGGGGCCGGCGTGGCGGCGGACGGCAGCCAGCAGGCCGTCCGCGGCGGCCTCCCAGTGGGCCCTGGTCCAGCCGGTGACGGGGCTGAGCGAGCGGTCTTCGGGTGGTAGCTCGATCGGGGGCATGCCGGGGGCTCCTCGGTCGGGACGGGGGGATCGGATCCGGGAACAACCCAGATCGATCGTCCATGATATTGATCAAATGATCCGAGTGGATGGGGGCAAACATCACGGAAAGGGCGCTTTCCCGTAAAGAAGCCCGAACATCACGGCGGTGTGCCAGATCGAAACGGATCATTTGATCCGGAAGCCTTGACTTCGATCGAAGTGCGGTCCGAGGATGGCCACACCCCTCACACCCCCTCCAACGGGAGACGAGCCATGCCCACCACCCCCACCCGCGTCCGCAGAGCCCCCCGTCTGGCCGCCGCCCTCGTCGCGTCCGCCCTCTGCGTGACGTCCCTCGCGGCCTGCGGCAGCGATTCGTCGAGCGGTGGCTCCGACGACGGCAAGCCCGTCGCCCTCACCTTCTGGGGCTGGGCCAAGGGCACCAAGGACGTCGTGGCCGCCTTCAACGCCTCCCACCCGAACATCCAGGTGACCTACGAGGAGATCCCCTCCGGTGTCGCCGGCGGCTACGCGAAGATCTCCAACGCGGTCAAGGCGGGCAACGCGCCCGACGTGTTCAACGTCGAGTACTCGCAGCTGCCGGACTTCGTCAGCCAGGGCGCCGTGCAGGACATCGGCAAGCTCGTCACGGACGACGTCAAGTCCAAGTACCTGAACCAGGCCCTGGACCTGACCACCCTCGGCGGCAGCACCTGGGCCCTGCCGCTGGACGCCTCGCCGCAGGCCTTCTACTACCGCAAGGACCTCTTCGACAAGGCCGGCATCACCGCGCCGAAGACCTGGGACGAGTTCCGCACCGCCGCCCAGAAGCTGAAGGAGGCCCAGCCGGACGCCCGGATCGCCACCTTCTTCCCCGACGACCCGACCACCTTCGAGGCCATGGCCTGGCAGGCCGACGCCCACTGGTTCAAGAGCTCGGGCGACTCCTGGAAGGTCGACGCCACCGGCCCGGAGACCAAGAAGGCCGGCGACTACTGGCAGCAGCTGATCAACGACGACCTCGTCCGGGTCATGCCGTCCTTCAGCCAGCAGTGGACGGCCTCCCTGCAGAAGGGCGAGACGGCCGGCTACCTCGGCGCCTCCTGGGGCGGCGGCGTGCTCAAGGGCACCGTCCCCGACGCCTCCGGCAAGTGGGCCGTCGCCCCCGTCCCCACCTGGGACGGCAACCCCGCCAGCGGCATGGTCGGCGGCACCACCTTCGCGGTCTCCAAGAACAGCAAGAAGGCCAAGGCCGCGGTGGAGTTCGCCACCTGGGCCACCACCACGCCCGAGGGCTTCAGCGCCCGCATCGCCTCCGGCACCTCCTCGGCCTACCCGGCCGCGCCGGCCCTGGTGCCCGTCGCCCAGGGCGCCTTCAAGACGGACTTCTACGGCGGCCAGGACGTCTACGCGATCTACGCCGACGCCGCCAAGTCCATCAAGCCCGGCTGGCAGTGGGGCCCGGCCATGGGCGCCACCAACACCTCCCTCAAGGACGCCTTCGGCAAGCTCACCCAGGGCGGCACCATCCAGTCCGCCGTGGACGCCGCCCAGCAGGCCACCGTCGCCGAGCTGAAGAACCGCGGAATCAAGGTCGCCCAGTGACCACCGTTCCAACCGACCGCGCCGTCCGTACCGCGCCCGCCCGCTCCACCAGCAGGCGGCGCCGGTACGGGCGGTACGGCGCGCCCGCCCTGCTCCTCGCGCCGTTCCTGATCCTCTTCACCGCCTGCACGCTCGTCCCGATCGGGTACGCCGTCTACCTCAGCCTCTACACCGAGCACCGCTCCGGTCTCGGCTTCGGCGGCGTCGAGACGGTCTTCACCGGCCTCGGCAACTACACCCGCGCCCTCGGTGACCAGGCCTTCCGCGACGGCTTCCAGACCACGGCCCTGTACTGCCTGCTGTACATCCCGCTGATGGTCGGCCTCTCCCTGGTCCTCGCGCTGCTGCTGGACTCCACGCTGGCCCGCGCACGCCGCTTCTTCCAGCTCGCGCTGTTCCTGCCGCACGCGGTGCCCGGCATCATCGCCGCCCTGATCTGGATGTACCTGTACACCCCCGGCATCAGCCCCGTCATCGAGGCGCTGAACTCCGTGGGCACCAGCCCCGACCTGCTCGGCAACCCGCTGCCCGCCGTGGTCAACATCGCGCTCTGGGAGTGGGTCGGCTACAACACCGTCATCTTCTACGCCGCGCTCCAGGCCGTCCCGCGCGAGGTGCTGGAGGCCGCCATCGTGGACGGCGCCGGCCCGCTGCGCACCGTCCTCAGCATCAAGATCCCGCTGATCCGCGCCTCGGTCGTGATGGTCGGCCTGTTCACCGTGATCGGCTCCCTCCAGCTGTTCACCGAACCGATGATCCTGCACGGTGCCTCACCCGGCGTCGTCAGCACCTGGACCCCCAACATGTACGCCTACACCGCCGCCTTCGACCGCGGCGACTACGGCCTCGCCGCCGCCTCCTCGGTGCTGCTCGCCATCACCGCGGCCCTCCTGTCCTTCCTCGTCACCTGGGCGACCCGCACCCGCCCCGCCCGCCGGACGGAGGCCTCGGCATGACCACCCTCGCCCCCGAACGCGACACCCGCCGGCGCCCGCGCGCCCCCCGGGCCGGCCGCGACAGCGCCCCGCGCACGCCCTGGACGCTGTCCAAGGCCGCCGTCAACGGCGCCCTCGTGCTGGCGGCCGCCTACACGCTGCTGCCGCTCGGCTGGCTGCTCACCGCCGCCGCCAAGAACACCGGCGACCTCCTCGGCGGCCACAGCCTCACGCCGTCCAACTGGAACCTCGGCGCCAACCTGCACGCCCTCGCCACCACCGGCGACGGCATCTACTTCCGCTGGTACCTCAACTCGCTGCTCTACGCGGGCATCGGGGCCCTGCTCTGCGCCCTCATCTGCGTCTGTGCCGGCTACGCCTTCCATGTGTACAGCTTCCGCGGCAAGGAGAAGCTGTTCGGGCTGGTCCTGCTCGGCGTGCTGGTGCCGACCACGGCCCTGGCCCTGCCGATGTACCTGCTCGCCTCCGAACTCGGCCTCGCCAACACCTTCTGGGCGGTCTTCCTGCCCTCCCTGGTGAACCCCTTCGGCGTCTACCTCTCCCGCGTGTTCTGCGCCGGCTACATCCCCGGCGAGGTGCTGGAGGCCGCCCGCACGGACGGTGCGAGCGAGTTGCGCGCCTTCTGGTCGATCGGGCTGAGGATGGTCATGCCCGGCTTCGTCACCGTGTTCCTGTTCCAGTTCACCGCGATCTGGAACAACTTCTTCCTGCCGCTGGTGATGCTCTCCGACAACCGGCTCTTCCCGGTCAGCCTCGGCCTCTACTCGTGGAACACCCAGACCCACGCGTTCCCCGAGTTCTACCCGCTGGTCGTCACCGGCTCGCTGCTGGCCGTCGTGCCGCTGGTCGTCGCCTTCGTCGCCCTCCAGCGCCACTGGAAGGCCGGCCTGACCGCGGGAAGCGTCAAGTGACCCACCAGACCGCAAGCTCCACGACCGCGCCGGAGAACCACGTGTCCAACCAGCCGAACCCGACCGCCGTGAACGGGAGTTCACCCACCTCGCCGCGTCGGCGCCCGCGCGCCCTGCTGGCCATGACCCCGGACCTCGTGGGCCGGCTGGTCGACGACGAGACCATGGACCGGCTCACCACCCTCGCCGAACTCGATCCCGTGTTCGTCGTCGACGACTTCACCACCCCGGAGGCGGCCGCCGTGCTCGCCGAGACCGAGGTGATCGTCAGCAGCTGGGGCTGCCCGCCGCTCGACGAGGCCGTCCTCGCCGCCGCGCCCCGGCTGCGCGCCGTCGTCCACGCCGCCGGATCGGTCAAGCACCATGTCACCGAGGCCTGTTGGGAGCGCGGCATCCAGGTCTCCTCGGCCGCCTGGGCCAACGCCCTGCCCGTCGCCGAGTACACCGTCGCCAACGTGCTGTTCGCCAACAAGCAGGTGCTGCGGCTCAGCGCCGACTACCGCGCGCGGCGGGCCCCGCACGACTGGCAGGCCGCCTACCCCGAGGCCGGAAACTACCGGCGCACCACGGGCATCGTCGGCGCCTCCCGGATCGGGCGGCGCGTCCTCGAACTGCTCCGCCCCTTCGACCTGGAGCTGCTGCTCCACGACCCGTACGTGGACGAGGCCGAGGCGGCCGCGCTGGGCGCCCGCCCGGTGACGCTCGACGAACTGTGCGAGCGCAGCGACGTGGTGAGCGTGCACGCGCCCGAACTGCCCAGCACGCGGCACATGATCGACCGCCGCAGGCTCGCCCTGATGCGCGACGGGGCGACGCTGGTGAACACCTCGCGCGGGTCGCTGATCGACCAGGACGCCCTGGTCGAGGAGCTGGTCTCGGGCCGCCTCAACGCCGTCCTGGACGTCACCGTCCCGGAGGTGCTGCCCGAGGACTCGCCGCTCTACGACCTGCCCAACGTCCTGCTCACCCCGCACGTCGCCGGCTCGCTCGGCGGCGAGCTGCGGCGGATGGCGGCCGCGGCGGCGGACGAGCTGGCCCGCTACGCGAACGGCAGCCCCTTCACCCACCCGGTGCTGCGCGGCGACCTGGACCGTACCGCCTGACGGGGCGAGAGCCCCTGTCCGACGGTGCGCCGAGGGCCGTAGGAGTCCCCCGACTCCTACGGCCCTCGGCGCTTCGTGGTGAGAGCCCCTGCCCCGAAAGGCCGTTGGCGGCCGTGCCCCTCGAGGGAGGAGCACGGCCGCCGACGGCCTGGTGGTGTGAGCTCAGTACTCGGAGCTGGGGGCGGCGGCGAGCGGCCCGAGGTCGGGCTGGTCGCGAAGCTCGATCTCCTCGCCGTGGCCGTCCAGTTCGAGCAGGACGAGTTCGTTGACGCCCTCCCGCCACAGCGGAGCCGGGGCGTAGAGGGTCTGCTGCGGGCCCTGTGCGGAGTAGCGGCCGAGCAGGAAGCCGTTGAGCCAGAGGAGTCCGCGGCCCCAGCCGGGCAGGGCGACGAAGGCGTCGGCGGGCTCGGCGAGCGAGGCCTCGAAGCGGTGGAAGGCAGGGTCCGCGTCGCCCACCGGGTCCGCGTTCTCGTAGGCGAGGCGGTCGAGGTCGGAGAGCGGCAGGGGGCGGATCTCCCAGTCGAACAGCCGCTGGTGGCCGTGGGAGACGCCGCGGCTGATGCCCTTGCGGTCGTCCAGCAGGGGGCCGTAGTTCACCCGGCCGAGGGCCTCGACCAGGATGTCGAGCACGACGCCGTCCGGTCCGACCTCCAGCGGCAGGGTCTCCGCCGGGGCGTCGCGGTGCAGGACGCCGAGCGGCCGGCCGTCCGCGAACACGTGGGCGCGGTCGCCGATGCCGTCGATGCGCAGCGGCATGGACGGCCGCGGGCCGGAGATCCGGGTGCGGTAGTGGATGAGGCCGAGGGACTGGCCGATCTTCTCCATGGGCTCGGGCGTCGGGCAGCGCACCGGCTCGGACAGGGCGTCGAGGTTCGTCAGGAGCCGGGCGGCGGCGCGGCGCCGGACGCGCTGCGGAGCGACGCGGGGGGCGGGCTCGGGCAGCTCGCCCTCGGGCAGGGGGACGTACTTGCCGATGACGGCGCGGAAGGCGTGGAACTTCTCGGTGAGCTCGCCGGCCTCGCCGATCGGAGCGTCGTAGTCGTAGCTGGTGACGGTCGGCTGGAAGCCGGTGTCGAACGGGCGGGTGCCGGTGTGGTTGGCGCCGGCCCAGAAGCCGAAGTTGGTGCCGCCGTGGGCCATGTAGAGGTTGACGGAGGCGCCGGTGGCGAGGAGGTCGTCCAGGGCCTGGGCGGACTCGGCGGCGTCGCGCACGTGGTGCGGCTCGCCCCAGTGGTCGAACCAGCCGATCCAGAACTCCATCGCCGTCATCGGGCCCTTGGGCTGGTAGCGCCGCAGCACCTCGAACCGCTCGGGGGCCCGGGAGCCGAACGTCGCCGTGGCGAGGTGGCCCGGAACGCCGCCGCCCTGCTGCATCGCGTCCTCCGCGCCGTCCGCCGTGAACAGCAGGCAGTCGACGCCGCGTTCGAGCAGGCCGTCGCGCAGGTGGAGGAGGTAGGCGCGGTCGTTGCCGAAACTGCCGTACTCGTTCTCGATCTGCACCGCCACCACCGGGCCGCCCCGGCCGGCCAGGAGCGGCAGGATCTCGGGCACGACGGCGTCGAACCAGGCGTCCACCTCGGCCAGGTAGGCCGGGTCGGCGCAGCGCAGCCGCAGCCCGTCGGCGGCGAGCAGCCGGGCCGGCAGGCCGCCGAACTCCCACTCCGCGCAGATGTAGGGGCCGGGCCGCAGGATGACGTCGAGGCCCTGCGCCTGGGCGATGCGGCAGAAGCGGGCGAGGTCCCGCCAGCCGGTGAAGTCGAAGGCGCCGGAGGGCAGCTCGTGGAAGTTCCAGGGGATGTAGGTGTCGACGGTGTTGGCGCCCATCGCGCGAAGCCGGCGCAGGCGGTCCTCCCAGAGGTCCGGGTGGACGCGGAAGTAGTGCAGGGCACCGGAGACGACGCGGTGCGGCGCCCCGTCGCGGAGGTACCCGGTTTCGTCGTGGTCGAGCATCAGGGGCCAGCTTTCAGAGGGCTTGCAGAGGGCTTCGGGGGAGGGAGCGGCCGCCGGCCGGCCCGGCCCGTCGGCGACGCGGCACGCTGCGGGAGGGGAGGCAGGGTGCCTGCCACGGTGATCGAGCCTACCCAGTTCGAGGTCGTTTGGAAAGCGCTTTCCCGGGACGCCGCTCCGAGCGGCCCCTGCGCAAGGCCGCTCAGGGTGGAGGCGGGCTCGTCCGAGAGGCTGGTCCGCCCGGCGCGGCGGCTCCGACCTGCGGCCGATCGGGTTACGCCGCAGGCAGGACGCGCCGGTTTCGGCCGCCGACCTAACGTGGCGTCATGTCGACGACCCCTCGGTGGCGGAACGCCGCACTGCTCGCCGTGCCCATCGCCGCCCTCCTCTCGCTGACCGGCCCGCAGGCCGCGCTCGCCGTCTCCCCGACCGCCGGACCACCCTCCGTCGCCTCCTGGTCGAGTTCGCCCGTCGGCGCGGCGGCCGAGGTGCCGCAGGTGCCCGCGCCCACCACGCACCGGCTGATCGGTGCCGCCTCGGTTCGCTTGGTGGACACCGGCAGGCACGACCCCTGGCGGCCGGACGCCACCACCCGCGAACTGATGGCCACCCTCTGGTACCCGGCGCAGTCCGCGCGCGGCGAGCAGCTGCCGTACCTTTCCCCCGAGGTGTCCACCGCCCTGTACGGCACCTCGGACCTCAGCGCCGTGGGAACGGGTGTGAAGGCCGGCACGGTGCCCGCGCCCGGGCGGCACCCCTTGGTCGTGCTGTCTCCTGGCTTCGGCTACAACCGCGCCTCGCTCACCGCCCTCGCCGAGGACCTCGCGGCCCGGGGCTACGCGGTGGCCGCGCTGGACCACACCTACGAGACGGTCGTGCAGTTCCCCGACGGGCGGGTGGAGAGCTGCCTGATCTGCGGCAAGGTGGACGACCGGCGGGGGGCTGAGATCATCCGCGGCCGGGCGAAGGACATCAGCTTCCTGATCGACCGGCTGACCGAGCCCGGGCCCGGGCTCGTCCGCGGGCTCCGGATCGACCCCTCCCGGATCGGCGCGGCCGGTCACTCGATCGGCGGTGCGGGCGCCGTCGAGGCGATGCGCGAGGACGGACGGATCCGTGCCGCCGCCGACCTGGACGGCGACTTCTTCGTCCCGCTGCCGGCCGACGGTCTCTCCCGCCCGGTGCTGCTGCTCGGTGCGCAGCGTCACGCCGGTGAGTCCCCGACGGCGAACTGGGACGAGACCTGGCAGCACCTGACCGGCTGGAAGCGCTGGCTGGACCTGCCGGAGGCCGGCCACCTGTCGTTCTGCGACATGCACTGGCTGGTGGACTCCCTCGGCATCCGTGACCAGCTGCCGCCCGAGAAGGCCGCGGCGCTGTACGGCAGCATCAAGGGCGACCGCGCGCTCGCCGCCACCCGGGCGTACCTCGGTGCGTTCTTCGACCGGCACCTGCTCGACCACCCGGGCCGGCTGCTGGACGGGCCCTCGGCGGCCTACCCGGAGGTCCGCTTCGCCCAGTAGGCCACCGCCTCGGCGGGCTCGCCCCGCAGCGGCCACCTTCCGGCCGACATGTCCCAGGCAGCAGGCAGTGGCTTCTGCCCGGGCTCCGCCACGAGCGGCCGGGACCGTCGCTGACCGCACGTTCATCGCTTGTCTACCGTGGATTCCTACGGTCGGGCCTTCGGCAAGTTCCGCACTGCTCAGAAGGATTCCCATGATCGACCCGGCCGCGCCGTCGCGCGGTGACACACCCTGGATCGGCAACGATCCGCGATTCACCGAGTTGCGTGCCGCCTACCGCAGGTTCGTGTTCCCGGTGACGGCGGCGTTCCTGCTCTGGTTCCTGGCATACGTACTCTGCTCGGCCTACGCCCGCGGCTTCATGGCGGCCAAGGTCGTCGGGAGCGTCAACGTGGCCCTGGTCTTCGGGCTGCTGCAGTTCGTCTCGACCTTCGGCATCGCCCTGGCCTACGGCCGGTTCGCCGCCCGGCGGCTGGACCCGCCGGCCGCGGCCCTGCGGAACGCGGCGGCGTCCCATCCGATCGCCCCGGCCCCGGCCGGCCGCGGCGGCGACCAGGAACTGACGGAGAACCAGGCATGACACAGCACCTTCCGCTCGCCGCGGCGGCGCAGTCGGCCTCGCACAAGGGCCTGACCATCGGCCTGTTCGTCGCCCTGGTGGCGGTGACCCTCGCCATCACCCTCTGGGCACGGCGGAGCACCCAGGGCACCGGCGGCTTCTACACCGGCGGCGGCCAGTTCTCCGCGCTGCAGAACGGGATCGCGATCTCGGGCGACTACCTGTCCGCGGCCTCCTTCCTCGGCATCGCCGGGATCATCGCGCTCTCCGGGTACGACGGCTTCCTCTACTCGATCGGCTTCCTGGTCGCCTGGCTGGTCGCGCTGCTGATGGTCGCCGAACTGCTGCGCAACACCGGGCGGTTCACCATGGCCGACGTCCTGGCCGCGCGGCTGCGCAGCGGGCCGGTGCGGACCGCCGCGGGCGTGTCGACCATCGTGGTCTCGATCTTCTACCTGATCGCGCAGATGGTCGGCGCGGCGACGATCGTGGGGCAGCTGCTCGACGTCAAGGGCGCCTCCGCGCAGATCTGGACCATCGTCGGGGTCGGTGCCCTGATGATCGTCTACGTCGTGGTCGGCGGGATGAAGGGCACCACCTGGGTGCAGATCGTCAAGGCGGTGCTGCTGATCGCCGGCGCGGCCATGATGACCCTGTGGGTGCTGGCGAAGTACGGGTTCGACATCAGCCACCTGCTCGGGGACGCCGCCACGGCGTCCAAGAAGGGCGACGCCTTCCTCCAGCCCGGCCTGAAGTACGGGTCGACCGACGGCTGGTCGAAACTCGACCTGATCAGCCTCGGCATCGCCCTGGTGCTGGGCACCGCGGCGCTTCCGCACGTGCTGGTCCGCTTCTACACCGTCCCGACCGGCCGCGACGCGCGCAAGTCGGTGAACTGGGCGATCGGCATCATCGGGGTCTTCTACCTGATGACCCTGGTGCTCGGGTTCGGCGCGGCCGCGCTGGTCGGCACGGCGACGATCAAGGAGAAGGATCCGTCGGGCAACACCGCCGCCACGCTGCTGGCCGAGCACCTCGGCGGTGGCGCGGGCACCACCGGCGGCTCCCTGATGCTCGCCTTCGTCGCGGCGGTGGCGTTCGCCACCATCCTCGCGGTCGTCGCCGGGCTCACCCTGACCTCGTCGTCGTCGTTCGCCCATGACCTGTACGCCAGCGTCATCCGCAGGGGCAGGGCCACGGAGCGGCAGGAGCTCGTCACGGCGAAGATCGCCGCCGTGGTCATCGGCGCGGTCGCGGTCGCCCTGTCGATCTTCGCCAGGGACCTCAACGTGGCGTTCCTGGTGGCCCTGGCCTTCGCCATCGCGGCCTCGGCCAACCTGCCGGCGATCCTGCTGACCCTGTTCTGGAAGCGCTTCACCACCTTCGGCGCCAAGTGCGGCATCTACGCGGGCCTGGTCAGCTCGATCGGCCTGGTGCTGCTCTCCCCGATCTGCTGGGGCGGCGCGACCGGCACGGTCCACGCCGTGAAGCTGACGGCCGCTCAGGCGAAGGACTGCGGGGTGGAGGCGTCCAGCAAGCAGGTCGGCAACGCCACGGCGCTGATCTCCTGCACCACCACCGCACCGATCCCGCTGCAGAATCCGGGCGTCATCTCGATCCCGGTCGGGTTCGCGGCCGCCGTCCTCGGTTCCCTGGTCGGCAGCCGCCGCCGTCGCGACGAGGAGTCGGACCGGCGCGGCTTCGAGGAGCTAGAGGTGCGCGCGCTCACCGGGGTGGGGCGGTAGGCCGTGAAACCGGGCTCCAACCTCGACGAGTTCCTCTCCGACCTCGCGCGCTACGGCGCCGCGGACGTCCTGACCGCCCAGCTCACCGCGGACACCCTGCGCAAGTACCTGCGGGCCGGGCTGATCGTTCCCGACGACCTGTGCGCCGGTGACACCGACGGCTACTCGCAGCGGCTGCTGCATGCCGGACGGACGCACTCCGTGGTGGCCCTGACCTGGCTGCCCGGGCAGTCCACCCCGATCCACGACCATGTCGCCTGGTGTGTGTCAGGTGTGGTGGAGGGCGTCGAGGTGGACGAGGCGTACCGGCTGTGGCGGCTCCCCGGATCCGGCCGCAGGGTGCTGGTGCCGTCCGGCCGGACCACCTGCTCTCCCGGCCGGGTGCAGCTCCTGGTGCCGCCCGACGAAGACATCCACCGGGTGTCGAACGGCGGCACCGGTCGCGCGGTCTCCGTGCACGTCTACGGCGCCGACATCTCGCTGAACGGGGGCAGCTCGATCAACCGGGTCTTCGGACACGAGGTCGTGGCCCTCCCACCGGACGGAGCCCGCCTGGTGAGCCGGCGGAGCGCGGACGGCCTGACCCCGTGACCGACACGTCGCAAACCGACGGGCCGTCCGCTCCGGACGGCCCGTCAGCCGCGGCCGGCGCGGTCCGGGTCCTGCGTGAGCTGCTGCCGGGCGACGGGGAGCCCCCGGTGAGCTGTTGCCGGACGGAGCGCGAACCACCGGAGCCGCTACCGACCCGCCCGTCCGGCCCGACCAGCACCGCCGTACCGACCCCGACGGCTCGACGTCACCCGAGGTGCTGACTTGGCGGGCCCGGCTCGTCCGGCTATACGCTTGACATGAATGCCAGCGCCCGCCAAGGCTCCCCCTCGGGCGTTCGACCGCAGCGGCCCATGGGCGAATCCGGGGGCGGTCCGTCGCGCGGTGGTCGTCATGAGGGAGAACGGTTCCCATGGACCTCAACACCATCACCGAAGTGGTCCGGCGCCCGCCCGACCGACCCGGCCTGGACTGGCGTGAAGGCGATGCCTGGCTCGCGGGCGGCACGTTCCTGTTCTCCGCCGAGCAGCCGGGCCTGCGCCGCCTGATCGATCTGACGTCCTTGGGCTGGGAACCGCTCGTTCCGAGCGACGCAGGCCTGGAGATCGGTGCGACCTGCACCATCCGCGACCTGTACGCCTTCACGCCGCCACGTGAGTGGACTGCGGGTGCCCTCTTCGCCACGGGCTGTGAGGCGTTACTGTCCTCGTTCAAGGTGTGGAATTCGGCGACCGTCGGCGGCAACATCTGCCTGTCGTTGCCTGCCGGCCCGATGATCACGCTGACGGTCGCCCTGGAGGCCGGGTACGAGCTGTGGGCTCCCGACGGGTCGGTCCGCGTCGTCGATGCCCTCGACTTCGTGACCGGCAACAACCGGAACGTCCTCGCACCGGGCGAACTGCTGCGCCGCGTCAGGATTCCGGCGCGCGCCCTGCGGAAACGCACCGTGCACCGCCGCTTCGCACTGACCCGGCTCGGCCGCTCGACGGTGTTCCTCATCGGTACCCGGACGCCCGGGAAGAACGACCTGATGCTCACCGTCACCGCCGGCACCACGCGGCCGGTGCGGATCGCCTTCGACAGCATGCCCGACGAGCGGACTCTTCAGCACAGCATCGATGTCATCCCCGCCGACGCCTGGTTCGCCGATCCGAACGGGACCCCCGAACACCGTCGCCACCTGACCAAGCACTTCACCGAGGAAATCCGTCACGAACTCATGGCTGGGGGCCCGGCATGACCTTCATCGTGAACGGCAGGAGCTTCGACGACGAGCCGCAACCCGGCCAGTGCCTGCGCACCTTCCTCCGCGCGCTCGGTCACTTCGGCGTCAAGAAGGGGTGCGACGCGGGCGACTGCGGCGCGTGCACGGTATGGGTGGACGGCGATCCGGTGCACAGTTGCATCACCCCCGCGTTCCGCGCGGACGGCCACGAGGTGACGACGATCGAGGGTCTCGGATCACCGGGCGACCTGCACCCGATGCAGCGACAGTTCCGTGACGCCCCGGGATTCCAGTGCGGCTTCTGCACAGCCGGGATGATCATGACGTCGGCGGCGCTCACCGAGGCTCAGAAGGACGACCTGCCCCGGGCGCTGAAGGGCAACCTCTGTCGCTGCACCGGCTACCGGGCGATCGAGGACGCCGTGCGGGGCGTCGCCGGCGTGGAGACGGCGGCCCCGGGAAAAGCGGTGGGGACGAGTGTCGGCACGCCGGCGGCCGACGACGTGGTGACCGGCCGCGCCGAGTTCACCATGGACACCCGTCTCGACGGCATGCTGCACCTCAAGGTGCTCCACTCACCGCACGCGCACGCCCGGATCGTCTCGATCGACAAGGCCGCCGCACTCGCGGTTCCCGGCGTGCGCCGGGTCTACACCTGGGAGGACGTGCCGCGCAAGCGCTTCACCACGGCGATCCACACCGACCATCTCGTCGATCCGGACGACACCTTCGTCCTCGACGACACGGTGCGCTTCGTCGGCCAGCGCGTCGTGGCCGTCCTGGCCGACACCGTCGCGGCGGCGGAGGAGGGCTGCCGGAGGGTCGTCGTCGACTACGACGTCATGCCGGCCGTGTTCGACCCCGAGGAGGCGATGGCCGAGGGGGCGCCGCAACTGCACGGCGCCCACGACCCCTTCGTCCGGGATCCGGTCCACAACATCCTGGTGGAGATCCATTCGCACATCGGTGACGTCGATGCCGGATTCGCCGACGCCGACGTGATCCACGAGGGCACGTACTCCTCGCCGCGCGTGCAGCAAGCGCACCTGGAGACCCACGGCTCGATCGCCTGGATGGAGGACGGCCGCCTGAACGTCCGTACCAGTTCGCAGTCGCCGTCGATCGCCAAGGTCAAACTCGCCTACCTGTTCGCGCTGCGGCCGGACCAGCTACGCGTGTTCTGCAAGCGCGTGGGCGGCGCCTTCGGCGGCAAACAGGAGGTGTTCTCGGAGGATCTGGCCGCCCTCGCCACGCTGGACACCGGGCGGCCCGTCTGCTTCGAGTACACCCGTGAGGAGGAGTTCACCACGGCCTCGCCCCGGCATCCGATGACGCTGACGGTCAAGCTCGGCGCGAAGGCGGACGGAACGCTGACGGCGTTCCAGGTCCGCAACGTGTCGAACACCGGCGCCTACGGCAACCACGGCGGCGAGACGCTGTACGGGGGAGGCAGCGCCGTCATGATCTACCGCTGCCCCAACAAGAAGTACGACGCCTACGCCGTCTACACGAACACCGTTCCGAGCGGGGCACTGCGCGGATACGGCATGACACAGCCGGCGTTCGCCGTGGAATCGGCGATGGACGAGCTGGCCCGCGCCCTGCACCTCGACCCGCTCGAACTGCGGCGCCGCAACATCGTGCGGCCGGGCGATCCGCTCGTCGCCATGGACGACGGACCCGATGACGTGATGTTCAGCGAGGACGGACTCGCCAGGTGCATCGACCTGGTGGACGCCGCGATGGCCCGGACGGCTCACGAGCCGTCACCGGGGCCCGACTGGCTCGTCGGGGCCGGCGTGGCGAGTTCCCTGCACGAGACCGCGCCCCCGACCGAGCACGTCTCGGAGGCCTGGGTCACGCTCGGGGACGACCTGGTGTACGAGCTGGCCGTCGGGACGGTCGAGTTCGGCCAGGGCACCCCCACCGCCCACGTCCAGATCGCGGCCAACCAGTTGGGCACGACGCCGGAGCGGATCCGCCTGGTGCAGTCCGACACCGACCGCACGGGGTTCGACACCGGCGCCTTCGCGAGCGCGGGACTCTTCGTGGCGGGCAACGCCGTCCTCCGTGCGGCCAACGCGGTGCGGGACCGGATCCTGGAGTTCGCCGCCGCCCACACGGGCGTCCACGTCGTGATGTGCTCGATGGACGACGACGGCGTCCTCTGCGGCGAGCAGCGCGTGTCGTTGGCGGACCTCGTCGCCCTGGCCCGCGCGCGCGGAATCCGCTTCACCGCCGCCCGCAAGGGCTACGGCTCACCGCGAAGTGTCGCCTCCAACACGCAGGGAATCCGCATCGCCGTCCACCGGGTGACGGGCGAGATCCGCATCCTCCACAGCGTGCAGGCCACCGACGCCGGCGACGTCATCAACCCCGTACAGGTCCGGGGACAGGTGGAGGGCGGTGTCGCCCAGGGGATCGGCTTCGCGCTGACCGAGAACCACCAGATCGACGCGAACGGTGTCATGGTCAACCCGAACCTCCGCAACTACCGCATCCCCACCTACGCCGACATCCCCCGTACCGACGTGCTCCTGGTGGAGTCCTCGGACTCGGTCGGGCCGATGCGCTCGAAGGGGATCGCAGAGTGCTGCATCAATCCGGTGGCCCCCGCGTTGGCGAACGCGCTCCACGACGCCACGGGTGTCCGCTACCGCGCGCTGCCGCTGACCCCGGAACGGATCTACAGCCGGCTGAGCGAGGCCAGGCCGGTGTCGACGGCGCCCGGACCGAAATGAACACCGTGAAGCCCGGGGACGGGGACGCTGCGGCGACGGCCATCATCGGTCTGAGGGTCCGGCCGGGGCTGGAGCACGAGTACGAGGCGTGGCAGCAGGACGTCAACGCCGCCGCCGCCGACTACCCCGGCTACCTCGGCGCGGAGGTCTCCCCGCGAACGTCCCTGCAGCCCGACTGGACCGTCGTCTACCGGTTCGACTCGATAGCCCATCTACAGGCATGGATCAACAGCGCGACCAGGCAGAACCTGCTCGACACCGGCAGCAGGTACTTCGACGGTCCGGGAACCCAGCAGGTCGTCAGAGGCGGCGTGCAGGCTCCGGATCCGCTCGTGACCGTCGTGGTCACCCACCGCGTCCACCCCGACCACGTCGACGAGTTCCTCGACTGGCAGCGGCGGATGAGCCAGGAGGGGCGGACGTTCGAGGGCTTTCGCGGTACGGAGCTCTTCCGCCCGATCGAGGGGCTTCAGGACGAGTGGACCACGTTGTACCGGTTCGACAGTGCCGAGCACCTCGACGCCTGGCTGACGTCAGACGCGCGGCGGAAGCTGCTCGCCGAGGGCGACAGGTTCAACGAGTTCAAGCTTCGGACGATCGACAACTCCTTCGGCAGCTGGTTCGCCTTCGAGGAGAACGGCAAAGCGGCGCCGCCGCCGTCGGAAACCAGGACCGCCATCGCGGTGTGGGTCGGCCTGTACCCGACCGTCGTGCTGCTGACGCTCGCCCTTTCGCCGCTGGGGATGCCGCTCTGGATCGGACTGCTGGTGGGCAACCTGCTGTCGAGCTTCACCATGAGCTTCCTGACGATGCCCTTCTACGTGAACCCGCTGCTCAAGCGGTGGCTCCGGCCCCCGCCGGACGAGCCCGCGGCGAGGAACAACCGCATCGGTCTCGGCACCGTCGCCGGGGTGACCGCGTTCTGGGCCGTCCTCTTCTACCTCGTCACGACCCGGTTCTGGACGCTGCCCTGACCTCAAGGGTGGCCAGGAGCGAAGAGTCCGGTACCCGCCCGTACGAGGTCGGCGGCCTCCTCGGCGGGAGGCGTCGCGGTGTCGACGAAGCCGTGGAGGAGGGCTCCGGTGGTGTCGGGGTCCTCGAACATGGGCGTGTGACCGACACCGTCGAGGATCTCGATGCGGGCGTGGGGGACCCGGTGGTAGTCCTGGGCGGAGGCGGGTTGCCATCGCCGGTCCTGGGAACCGAAGATCACCAGCGTCGGCAGGCCGAGGCCTGCCAGCCGGTCGGGGACGGGCCGTTCCCTCACGTACGCGCTGGACGCTTCGTCGGTTGCGGTGAGGCTGCGGTAGGTCATGCCCCTGACGTCGGAGACGATCCGGTCGGGAATCCGTACGTGGCGTGTGAACGCGCTGTCGAGTGCGGCACGGATCGTGCTGTCGGTACGAAGCCGCCAGACGAGTTCCGCCACCACGGGCGTGGTGATCAGGCGGGCGGCGAAGCTGTCGCCGGCGTACGCGTCCAACCGCGGGCCGGTGTCGATCAGGGCGATCCGCCACCGGCGGGTCCGCGCCCGCCGTCTGCCCGGGGCGTTCGGTGCCGCGTCGGGTCGTGCGCGGCTGTCTTCGTTCGGCGGGGTGGTCGTCTCGTCCATCGTTCCTCCGTCCGTCGGTGCGGGGGCCATCACTCTCGCAGTGGCGGGCTCGGGGCGTCTTGGAGAAATGTCGCGCCTCGTACGGTGGTTGATCCCGATGCCGGGCTGCTCGTACCGTCGTCGTGTGCAACCTGTTCGCCGGACGGCAGACTCCACCGTTGCCTGGGAGATCGCGCGACCGTCGCGGGTGACCGCGCTGCCCGGGGTCGACATGGCCGGGTTCCGCATGCGCGGCATCGGTCCGATCGACCTGCGTGCCATTCCGCACCCGGCCGTCACCGTGGCTGTCGAGTTCGGGGGCCGCCCGTTCGACATCGACGGCGCGGCCGGCCGAATGCGATCGGAGAGTCTGACCGCCGGGCTCGCCTTCAGGGCGTTCGAGGTGCACGCCGAGGATGTCGAGTGCGTGCAGGTCCGCCTGTCTCCGCTGGTCGCGCACTCCGTACTCGGGCTGCCGCTCGCGGAGTTGCGCGGGAGCGTCATCGCGCTCGACGACCTGTGGGGCCGCGCCGCGTCTGCGGGAGCGGCTCCACCATGCGCGAACCTGGCCGGAGCGTTTCGCGCTGATCGACACGGAGCTGATGACCCGGTTCCATGCGGGCAGGGCGGCCGATCCTGAAGTGGCATGGGCCTGGCGCCAGATCGTGGCCAGCCGCGGACGGGCCCGCGTGAGCGACCTCGCGGTGCGGATCGGGTGGAGCCGGCAGCGCACGTGGTCACGCTTCGGGGCGCAGATCGGCCTGACACCCAAACGCGCCGCCATGCTGGTCCGTTTCGATCGCGCCGTCCACTGTCTGGCCCGGGGGCAGTCCCCCACGCAGGTGGCCGCGGAGGGCGGCTATGCCGACCAGTCCCACCTCCACCACGACGTCCGCGCCTTCACCGGAACGACCCCCGTCACCGCCGCCGACGAGCCATGGCTGGCCGCCGACGACCGAGCCTGGCCGACGTCCGGCAGCGGGGAGCGCGCGTCCGGCCGGCAGAGGGGCGACGGCCTGCCGGTCAGGACAGGACGCGGGCGATGAGCAGGGCGACGTCGTCGGCGGTGTCGGGGCGGCGCAGGGCGGAGAGCAGGAGGTCGCAGGTGTCCTCCAGGTCCCGGTGGGGGCAGGCGAGGAGGTCGATGAGCGCTTCCAGGCGCTGGTCGATGTCCTGGTCGCGGACCTCGACGAGCCCGTCGGTGTAGAGGACCAGGTCGTCGCCGGCCCGCAGGCGCAGGTCGGTGGTGCGGAAGGGGACGTCGCCGACGCCCAGCGGTGCGCCGGGGTCGAGGTCGATCAGGTGCGGCGGGTGGTGCCCGCGGACCAGGACGGGCGGGAGGTGGCCGGCGCAGGCCAGGCGGCACCTGCGGGTGTGCGGGTCGTAGACGGCGAGGAGGCAGGTGGCCATGGCCTCGCCGAGGTCGCGGGTGGTCTCGTCCAGGTGCGTCAGGACCTCGTCGGGGTCGAGTCCCAGGCGGGCCAGGGTGCGCGTGTTGGTGCGCAGTTGTCCCATGGTGGCGGCCGCGGTGATGCCGGAGCCCATGACGTCGCCGACGACGAGCGCGGTGCGCTCGCCGGGCAGCGGGATGGCGTCGAACCAGTCGCCGCCGGTCTCGTGCGTGGTGGTGGCGGGCTGGTACCGGTGGGCGATGGCGAGGCCGGGCGGATCGGCGGTGTGGCGCGGCGGAAGCAGGTGGCGCTGGAGGACGAGCGTGGCGTGGCGCTGCCGCTGGTACCAGCGGGCGTTGTCGATGCAGACGGCGGCGCGGGCGGCGAGTTCGGTGGCCAGCACCATGTCGTCGGCGTCGAACGGGGCGGGGGTTCGGGTCCGTTTCAGGTCCAGGGCGCCCAGGACCTCGCCGCGGGCGATCAGCGGTACGGCGAGGTACGAGTGCAGTCCGGCCTGCCGGAGCAGGTCAGCGGCGTCGGCGTCGCGGGCGACGCGGGCGACGTCCGGGCCGCGCACCTGCGG
This sequence comes from Kitasatospora sp. NPDC101235, assembly GCF_044767505.1. NCBI lineage: Bacteria > Bacillati > Actinomycetota > Actinomycetes > Kitasatosporales > Streptomycetaceae > Kitasatospora > Kitasatospora sp. NPDC101235. The sequence goes on along the minus strand of NZ_JBIWNZ010000013.1, from coordinate 188,936 downwards.
CACCAGCACCGGACGGCCGGTGCGCACGCACTGGGCGACCAGCCGCTGCGCCACGTAGCGGGCGACCTCTCCGAGCGGGTCGGCGGCCTGGAGTGCGGGGCTGCGGTCCGCGGCCTTGATCGCCATGGCGCGGAACCGCACCTCGCCCGGGTCACCACCGGGCGCGGGGTCGGCGAGGACGGCGTCCAGAAGGTCGACGGCGGCGATGTCGGCGACCTCGGGCACGGCCACGTCAGCGAGCTCGCGCGCCGTGGTGGGCAGATCGAGGGTGGTGCCGATCCGGATCGAGGCGTCCGCGATCAGCGACAGGCGCCGACGGGCCCGCGCCGCGGTCAACGCCGCCTCGCGCTGCTCGGTGACGTCCACCACCGAGACCGCCACCCCGATGATCCGCCCGGCCTGGTCCTCCAGCCGGTAGAACGAGGCGCTCCACGCGTGCTCCCGGTGCGGATCGGCCGGCCTGATCGCGGTGGTGACCTCGTCCAGCACCGGCTCACCGGAGGCCAACACCTCTCGCATGCGTGCCTCGATCGCGGTGTCCAGGTGCGGCAGCACCTCACAGGGCGTACGGCCCAGGTGCTCCCCGGACGGTACGCCGTCGATCCGTTCCAGCGCCGCGTTCACCAGCACGTACCGCAACCCGGTGTCCAGCACGGCGAGCCCGATCGGCGACTGGTCCACCAACCGCGAGGACAGTGCCACGTCCCGCTCCACCCGGCGCAGCGTCCGCTCCTTCGAAGCGATGCCCAGCGCGAACAGGCGGCCTCCCTCGGCCACCAGGCGCATGTTGCGGAACTCCACCCGAACGGTGTGCCCGTCCCGGTGCCGCACCGGGAAAACCCCCGCCCACGGCCCCTGCCCGGACATCACGCGGCTGAACAGCTCCAGCACCTGGGGCCGCTGCTCCTCCTCCACCAACAGCTTCGCCGCGGGCCGGCCCAGTGCCTCCTGGTTGCCGAAGCCGAACAGTTCCTCGGCCTGCGGGCTCCACAGCACGATCCGGCCCCGCTCGTCCAGGACCACCGCGGCGACCCCCAGCACGTCCAGCAGCCCGCCGGCGGCCATCGAGGCATCCGCCGGCGCCGGCCGGTCGCCCCCCTGTGCCGTGCTGCGAGCCATTCCCACACTCCTCCCGGGCGCGTGCGGATGGTCCCTCCATCGTCCGCCCCATGTGCGGCACTCGGCCAGCCCACCCCCGGCACGTACCGGCGACAGTCCGGACGGCCCGCCCCACACGCCGATCAGTCCGATCAGGCCGACGCACGGTGCCTGGCGAGCGCGACGGCGGGGCCGGGGGCGCGTCACCCTGCGCGGTGAGGAGGCGGTGCGCCGCCGCCCAGGGCCGGATGGGGGCGCCATTGTTACGCCGAGGGCGGCGCAGGCCACTGATGTGACGGCGAAGGCCAGGGGAGCAGGAGGCGGAAGGTGCAGCCCTGGCCTGGGGCGGTGTCGAGGGTGATGCGGCCTCCGTGGGCGGCGGCGAGCGCCTGGGCGATGGCGAGGCCGAGGCCGGAGCCTCCGGTGGCGCGGTTGCGGGAGTCGTCCGTGCGGTAGAAGCGGTCGAATACCCGTTCGCGTTCGGTGGGGGTGAGGCCGGGGCCCTGGTCGGCGACTTCGAGGACGGCGTGGGCGCCGACGGTGCCCACGCCGATGCGGATCGGGGTACCGGGCGGGGTGTGGGTGACGGCGTTGCCGATCAGGTTGGTGACGACCTGGCGGAGCCGGGCCTCGTCGGCGATCGCGGGGGCGTTGGAGGGTTTCCCGCCATCGGGGCCGGTGAGGGTGACCGGGCGGCCCTTGTCCAGGGCGCGTACGTCGCGGAGGGCGTCGGCGGCCAGGGTGCGCAGGTCCATCGGCGCGAGATCGAGGGTGAAGGCCGGTGCCCGGCCGAGGCCGGCGGCCGCGGTGTGGGTGTCCTCGTCGAGGCGGGCGAGGAGGAACATCTCCTCCACGAGCCGGGTGAGGCGTTTGGACTCCGCGGCGATCCGGGTCATGGTCCGGTCGAGGTCCTCGCGGGTGGACAGGGCGCCCATGCGGTAGAGGTCGGTGTAGCCCTTGATGCCGACGAGGGGCGTACGGAGTTCGTGGCTGGCGTCGGCGAAGAAGCGTCGCGTCCTCGATTCGGTCTCCGCGCGGGCCCGGAACGCCGTGTCGATCTGGGTCAGCATCTGGTTGAGACAGGCGGTCAGGCGGCCCACTTCGGTGTGAGGAGCGGCCAGTTCGGGGACCCGGTGGGAGTAGTCGCCGGCGGTGATCGCCGTGGCGGTCTCCTCGATCCGGGTCAGTGGGCGCAGGCCGGAGCGGACGGCGAACCAGCCGACGGCGGCCAGTACCGCGAGCAGTGCGGCCCCCATGGTCAGGGAGAGAGTGCGGGTCTTGGCGACGGTGTGGTCGACCTCGTCGAGGGCGGTCGCCACGAGTACGCTTCCCCGGTTGCCGGACGGGTCCGGTGGGACGAGCTGGGTGGGCTGGGTGAGGGCGACCACCCGCCAGGCGTGCTCGCCGTCGTGCGAGGGCACGGTGAAGGGGTGGCCTCCGTGGGCGAGGACGGCCTCGCGGTCGAGGGGAGGGAGTTCGGGGCCGCCGCCGGGTGGTGTGGGACTCACGTCGAACGCCCGGCGGGTGGCGCCGTCGTCGTCGAGGTACGTCACGGTCGTGTTTCCGAGGATGCCCAGGGCCTGCACGCCCGTCGGAGTACCGGGGCCGACGGGCGGTGAGAGACGGGCCGCGACCTGGCCGGTCAGGACGAGCCGGTCGTCGACGCGGTCCTGGAGGTATCCGTGCAGGGCCGTGGTGACGAGCAGGCCCGTGCCGATGAGGCCGACGGCGACCAGGGCGATGGACAGGCACACCAGGCGGGTGCGGAGCGACAGGCCGCTCAGCAGGCGTCGGATCGATGGCACGCGGCGCCGTTTCGGGTTCGGGACGACGGGCGGGACCGGCGGTACGGACCGCGTCATGGCCGGGGCCCGCGGATCACGTATCCCACCCCGCGGACGGTGTGGATGAGTTTGGGTTCGTCGCTGTCGACCTTGCGGCGCAGATAGCTGATGTAGGTGTCGACGATGCCGGCGTCACCGCCGAAGTCGTACTCCCACACGCTCTCCAGGATCTGGTTCTTCGTCATGGTCCGTCCGGCGTTCGTCACCAGGAAGTGCAGCAGGCGGAACTCGGTCGGGGAGAGCCGCACGCTCCGCCCTGCCCGCGTGACGTGGTGGCTGTCGGGCTCGATCGCCAGGTCTCCGACAGTGATTCGGGCCGTCTGCTCGCCTCGGGTACGCCGCAGGACGGCGTGGATCCGGGCGATGAGCTCCTCCAGATCGAAGGGCTTGGTGATGTAGTCGTCGCCGCCGAGGCTCAGACCGTGCAGGAGGTCCCGGCGGTCCTCGCGGGCGGTGACGAAGAGGACCGGCACGTCTCCGCCGCGGCCGGGGTGGGGTGCCCGGGGCTGGGCGCGCAGGCGGCGGATCACCTCGAAGCCGTCCAGGTCAGGGAGCATGACGTCGAGCAGGACGAGATCGGGTGTGCGCCGTGCGGCGAGGTCGAGGGCTTCGCGCCCGGTGCCGGCCGCGTCGACGTCGAAGCCGGCGTAGCGCAGAGCGGTGCGCAGCAGTTCCCGGACGGTGGGCTCGTCGTCGACGACGAGCAGGTGGTCCGGTCGGTCCCCCGCAGGTCGAACCGGGGGTGTCGGTGCCGCCATGGTGTGGATCGCCGCCTTCACGGACAGGGCTGAGTGGGGTCCTCCCAGGATCACATGCTCAGGAGGCGTGGTCGGAGGAGTCCTGGGAGGAGGCCGAGCGGGCCAGGACAGGGGCTGGGACTGGGTACCGGCCCTTGGCGTCGGTGGTGGGAGCGGCCGCGTGCCGGCGACGGGCCCGCCGCTCGTGGAGGCGGCTGCCGCCGTAGCCCGCGAGGGCGGCCAGCACGACGGCGGCGAGCGCCGGCAGTCCCGGACGTCCGTCGAGACCGGCGGTCATGCCTCCCATCTCGTTGCCCATGACGCTGACGCCCACCCGCAGCGACCCCCGGGCTGCCAGGGGCAGCAGGAGGAACAGGAGGCCGACGGCGATCCCCAGGCGCATCGCGGTCTCGGTGTGCCGGCCGAACACGGCCTGGGCTTCCTCCCGCCGGGTGCGTGCCGGGGTACGGGCGGCGGCGACGTACCCGGCGACCACGAACAGGAGCAGCACGAGCAGCAGCCCGATCAGCCACACCGGCACGCCGGCGCCCGACCAGCCGTCGATGCTCAGGGACCTGTCCGTGCCCGCCGCGTCGCTCCGGGCTCCTCCGCCGAACATGCCGAACATCCCGCCGCCCTCGGGCTTTATGCGGTGCGTGCCCGCCTCCCAGGGGGTTCCCAGCCCGGCGGTGAGCAGCACGGCGACCAGGTTCGGGCCGAGGAGCAGCAGCGCCCCCGCTGCCTTGGCCGCCTGCTCCCGGCCGGTCAGGGCCGCTGCACCGGCCACGAGGGCGACAGCCAGGACAGAGCAGCACAGCACGGCCGCGATGCCCGTCACCGTGGACGTGACAGCGTGCCACTTCAGTCGCACCGGGCCCAGGGTGAGGGGGCGCGACAGGGTCGTGCGCCGGGCCGCGACGCAGCCGAGGCCGAGGACCACGCACACCCACAGCAGCCCGAAGAAGACGGTCACCGCGGTGTCGGTGTCGAAGGTCACCGAGGACAGCCCCGAGGTGAGGCCACCGCCGCCGCCGAACCGGCCGAGTGCTCCGGACGAGCCGCCTTTGCCGAACCGTTCCGTCACGCTCTCGGGCAGCCGTGCCGTGCCGTGGGCCGTACCGACCAGCAAGGGGAAGAGCGCCGCCGCGGACGACACGGCGCCACCGAACCGGGCCCACAGCATCTCCGAGGTGGGCTGTGGCCGCCGGTACAGGGGCCGGAAGAACCCGATCGCCAGGACGGCCGTGCCCAGGAAGGTCAGGGTCAGCGGCGTCACGGAGACCACGCCCGTCAGACCGAGGTCCAGGCCACCGCCGCCGCCCAGTCCTCCGAGCAGCCCGCCGAGCCCGCCTCCGCCGAATCCGCCGAGCCCGTCCTCGCCTCCGGACCCGGCGGCGGGCGCCGACGTCACGGTGATGCCGCTCCCGAAGGCCATGCTCACCAGCGTCGGCACCAGTCGGGACACGGACGCGATCGCGTCCGCACCGAGGGCGGTCAGCGCCGCCCATGCGGTGGCGGCCATGACCACCAGGGCGGCCACGGTGGACAAGGCTCCTTCGAGGGCATGGCGCCAGAGCGTACGGGCGGGAGCGGGACGCGGCGGGGCGGCGGGCATGAGCGATCTCCTGAGGGTGGTGGATTCAGGGCGTGTGATGGAGCGCAGGATCAGCCGGGAGCGGGGACCGGCCGAAGGAGGAGCAGACGACTCACGCACCGGCCGGGCGGCCGCTGCCGCTTCCCGCGGCCTCGGCGGGGGTGTCGTGGCCTCCGCCGGACGGCGTCACGACCGCCCCTGCGGTGGCCTCGCGCGGAGCCCGTTCGAGGCGCTCGCCTTCGACGTCGAGGTCGGGCAGGAGACGGTCCAGCCAGCCGGGCAGGTGCCAGGCACGCCGGTCGAGCAGCGCCAGGACGGCCGGCACGATCGCCATCCGGACGACGAACGCGTCGAGGAGGACGGCCGCGGCGAGCCCGAAGCCGATGGTCTTGAGCATCTGCTCGTCCGAGCCCAGGAACGAGGCGAACACCGAGATCATGATCACCGCCGCGGCGGTCACCACCCGGGCGCTGTGCTCGAATCCGCTGACCACGGCCTTCAACGGCGGCTGCCCGTGCACGTACGCCTCGCGCATCCTGGTGACCAGGAACACCTCGTAGTCCATGGCGAGGCCGAAGACGACACCGACCATGAAGATCGGCATCATCGACATCACCGGGCCCGGTTCCGCGACCCCGACGAGGGAGCCCAGCCAACCCCACTGGAACACCGCGACCACCGCGCCCAGACCGGCCAGGACCGACAGCAGGAAGCCCAGTGCCGCCTTCAGCGGGACGAGCAGGGAGCGGAAGACGGCGATCAGCAGCAGGAACGCGAGGCCGACCACGAGACCCAGGTACGGGATCAACGCGTCGGACAGCTTCTGCGAGACGTCCACGTTCATCGCGGTCGTACCGGCGACGAGCACCCGGGCACCGCTGTCTCCGGCGAGCGCCGGGTCACGCAGCGCGTGCACGAGGTCGGCCGTCTCCGTGCTGCCCGGCGACGTCGCCGGGACGACGGTCAGGACCGCGGTGTCGCCGGACTCGCTGAACTTCGGCTGCCCGACCGCGGCAATGTCCTTCCGGTCGCGGATCCGGTCGGCGACGCCCTGCGCCGCCGGCTCGGCGCTGCCGCCGCCGTCGGCCTGGACGACCACGGTCAGCGGGCCGTTGAAGCCCGGACCGAAGCCCTCGGCCACCAGGTCGTAGGCCCGGCGCTGGGTGGTCGAAACGGGCTTGCTCTCGTCGCCCGGCAGGCCCATCTCCAGGGAAGCCGCCGGAACCGCGATCACGCCGAGCAGGGCGACACCACCCAGGAGGACGGCAACCGGCCGCCTGACCACGAACCGCGCCCACCGCACGCCCAGGCCCGGCCGAGGCGTGCCGGCCGCGCCCCTCCGCCGGCGCCGCGGGCGGGCCGGACCGATCCGGCGGCCGCAGATCCCGAGCAGGGCGGGGATCAGGGTGACCGCGATCAGCACCGCCATGACGACCGTGCCGGCCGCGGCGAGTCCCATCTGCGTCAGCAGCGGGATGCCCACCACGTACAGTCCCGCGAGGGCGATCACCACCGTCAGACCGGCGAACACCACCGCCGACCCGGCGGTGCCCACCGCATGGCCGGCCGCCTCCTCGCGGCTGCGGCCACGGGCGAGTTCGGCCCGGTAGCGGGAGACCACGAACAGGGCGTAGTCGATGCCGACGGCCAGCCCGATCATGGTGGCGAGGCCGGTCGTGGTCGAGCCCAGACCGAGCGGCTGCGCCAGCACCCGGATGGCCAGTCCGCTGATGCCCACTCCGAGGACGGCGGTGAGCAGGGGAAGCCCGGCCGCCAGCAGCGAGCCGAACGTCACGACGAGCACCACGGCGGCCACCGCCAGGCCCAGGGCCTCCGAGGAATGCCCGCCTGGCGTCGCGTTGACGGCATTGCCGCCGACCTCGACCGACAACTCCGGCGAGCGCGACTGCTCGACGGTCGATTGCAGGGCGGTGCGCGAGCCGTCCTCCAGCTTCGACGCGGGCACCCGGTAGGAGACCTGCGCGTACGCGGTGGAGCCGTCCTCGCTCACCGAGCGGGCGGTGAACGGGTCGGTCACCCGCGCGACCTGCGGATCGTTGCCGAGCGCTCGAACCGCCTTCCCGATCGCCTCCTTCGCCCCGGGATCGGTGACCTTGCCGCCCTGCGTGCGGAAGACCACCCGGGCCGTCGCGCCGTCGGCGTTCAGCTCCGGGAAACCCTCCTTCAGAACGTCGTACGCCTGCTGCGCCTCCGTACCCGGCATGGAGAAGTCGTTCGGCGGCGGGGCTGCGGCCCGCCCGGCCAGCACCCCCGTCCCCAGCAGCAGTCCCACCCACAGCAGGGCGACCAGCCAGTGTCTCCGGAAGGAGAACCGGCCCAGCCCGGAAAGGAACGTGGCCACAGCAAGGGCTCCAAGTCAGTCGAGGATCATCGGAAAACCGACACCGACGCTTTCAGCCCTCTCTGGCCACCTTCGGAGAGAATCTGGGAGCCTTCTGAGAACTCCGGCCGCCGCCGACCGCCCGAGCGACGGCACCAGGACACTCCTCTGATCGCCGCACCGGGATTCCCAGAAAGCTCTTCCACTTCGGCCACACGCCGCCCGGCGGTGGCACACCCACCAGCCCGTCGGCCCGGAGGCCCCACTGATCGCACTCGGCGGCGGCCTGGCCGTCGGCGCGATCCGGCTGGTGAATCGTGACGCCCCTCCCGACCTCACCGTGGTTTCGGGGGACAGGCACGACGAAGCTCCTGGCCGTCGGCGGGTGGTCGTGGTTGTGACCCCCGTCGGCCAGGAGCTTCGTCACTGCGTACTGCCCGGGCGCCTCACCGCCCCCGTTCCGCCTCACCCAGGAGGCGGCCCCGGGTGTGGGCCGTCTCCTGCGGTCGGGGGGTGAACGTGCCGTCGGAGTTCGGATCGTAGACGTGCAGCGTGCCGTCTCACTCCAGGCCGGCGAAGAACAGGCCCGACCCGTGCAGCGGGTAGTTCGCCGGGTTGTAGGCGGCGCCGGTGAGCGGGTCGACCCAGCCGTTGGCGGTCAGCCAGCTGTCGGGCACGTGGCCGACGCCCTCGAATCCCAGGTTGGCCTGGCGTTCCGCGACACTGCCCCCTCCGGCGCGAAGCCGGACCCCGGACCGGCCCCCTGACGGCAGGCCCGTCCGCGGGGCCTCATAACATCGTTTCGCAGTCCTTCGACGGACGCTGCTGCCCGCTCGGCCGTGTGCGCGCCGTCCAACAGCCAACACGTCAACGGCTCCGCCGCCTCGCGACGAAGTCGTGCATCGAGGAGGAACGTCCATGCAAGCCCGGAAGATCGGCGCGGCCGCCGCAACAGCGGTGGCGCTTCTGGCTGCCCGCGACCTCATCCAGAAGCGGCACGCGCTGCTCCGGAACTTCCCGGTGATCGGGCACGCCCGGTACCTGTTGGAGACGATCGGGCCGGAGCTGCGGCAGTACATCGTGACCTCCAACGAGGAGGAGCGCCCGTTCAGCCGTGACCAGCGCACGTGGATCTACGCGTCGGCGAAGGAGGAGAACAACTACTTCGGGTTCGGAACCGAAGTCGACGTCGAGCACGTCCAGGGGCACGCCTACGTGAAGCAGCGCACGTTCGCCGACACGCTGCCCGACATGCACGATCCGCAGGCTCCGCTGCCCTCGGCCAAGGTGCTGGGCGGGCCGCGCGGGCGGGCCAGGGCGTTCCGGCCGGCGAGCGTGGTGAACATCTCGGCGATGAGCTTCGGATCGCTCTCCGGCGCGGCCATCACAGCGCTCAACAAGGGGGCGGCGCTGGCAGGCACGATGCACAACACGGGCGAGGGCGGTCTCTCGCCGCACCACCGTAACGGTGGTGACCTCGTCCTCCAGCTCGGCACGGCGTATTTCGGCTGCCGCAACGAGGACGGCAGCTTCAACCTCGACAAGCTCAAGGAGGTGGTCGCCGGTGCTCCGGTCAAGGCGATAGAGATCAAGCTCTCCCAGGGCGCCAAGCCGGGGTTGGGCGGGATGCTGCCGGGCGCGAAGGTGACCCCGGAGATCGCCGGGATCCGCGGCATCCCGGTCGGCAAGGACTGCGCCTCCCCGTCGCGGCACACCGCGTTCGGCGACGTCGACTCGATGCTCGACTTCGTGGAGTTGCTCGCCACCGAGACCGGTCTGCCGGTCGGGGTCAAGAGCGCGGTGGGGGAGATGGGCTTCTGGCAGGAGCTGGCCACGCTGATGGCACGTGGTGACCGTGGGGTCGACTTCGTGACGATCGACGGCGGTGAGGGCGGCACCGGGGCGGCGCCGCGGATCTTCGCCGACTCGGTGTCGCTGCCGTTCCGGATGGGCTTCTCCCGGGTCTACGGCACCTTCGCGGAGCTGGGGCTGACCGACGACCTGACCTTCATCGGCTCCGGCAAGCTCGGCTTGCCCGAGAACGCCGCGGTCGCCTTCGCCCTGGGTGTCGACATGATCAACGTGGCCCGTGAGGCGATGCTGTCGATCGGCTGCATCCAGGCGCAGAAGTGCCACACCGACAAGTGCCCGACCGGCATCGCGACCCAGAACCCGTGGCTGGCCCGCGGCCTCGACCCGGCCTCGAAGTCCACCCGGGCCGCTGTCTACCTGCGCACCCTGCGCAAGGAGCTGATGAAGGTCTCGGCGGCCGTGGGCGTCGCCCACCCGGCACTCATCACGGCCGACGACATCGAGATCATGAACGGCGACTACGAGGCCCGCACCCTGGCCGGCGTCTACGGCTACAAGGACGGCTGGGGCGAGCTCGGCCCGCACCTCGCCGACGAGATCACGGCGCTCATGACCGCCCCGCGGGCCGTCTGACGCCCCCTCGCCGACCTCCGGTCGGCAGCCCGGCAGCCCGGCGGCCGGTGCCAGGTCGAGGTCGACCCGTGGCGCCGGTCGCCGGCGCGTTGCGGCTCCCTCCCGCCTCCTCCCGGGGATTGGTCCAGACCTTAATTGGTCCAGACCTATTGACGGGCCATGTCGCCCCTCCTACGATCCGGTCCGGCACACCCCCACAGGTCCCCACCTCACCCAGGCCGGGCGTCACGCCCCCACGCGTCGGTCATGCCCATGGCGCTCGGCGGGAAGGGAGCACAGCATGTTCCGTCGAAGGTCGCGCACGCCACGCCCGTCGGGCGGTTTCGGCCCGTCCCCGGAGCCCGGTCCGCGCCGAACGACCGTCGAGCGCGCAGCGCGGGTCAGCAGGACCGGCCGGGACCGGCCCGGGGCGAGCATCCTGAGGCGCTCACTCGCCGGGGTCTGCGCCGCCGCCGTCATCGGGGCCGGCATCGCCGTGGCCGGCACCGTCACGGCCGGGGCCGCCACCCCGAACCTGGTGGCCAACCCCGGATTCGAGAACGGGCTCTCCGGTTGGACCTGCTCCGGCGGCTCCGGTACGGCCGTCGGCAGTCCGGTGCACTCCGGCTCCTCCGCGCTCCAGGCCACGCCGACCGGCCAGGACACCGCCCAGTGCAGCCAGACCATCAGCGTGCAGCCCAACTCCCAGTACACGCTGAGCGCCTACGTCCAGGGCAGCTACGTCTACCTGGGCGCCACCGGCACCGGCGGCGGCAGTGACCCGTCCACCTGGACGGCGAACAACGCGTCGTACAGCCAGCTCAGCGTCGGGTTCACCACCGGGCCCACCACCACCTCGGTGACCGTCTACCTGCACGGTTGGTACGGGCAGCCCGCGTACTACGCGGACGACGTGACGCTCACCGGCCCCGGCGGCAGCCCTTCGCCGACGGCCACCACGCCGACCACGCCGCCGCCCACCACACCCCCGCCCACCACGCCGCCGGGCGACACCTGCCCCACGAAGCCCAAGCCGTCGGGCAAGGTCCTGCAGGGGTACTGGGAGAACTGGGACGGCGCCCTGAACGGCGTCCATCCCGGCATGGGCTGGGTCCCCATCACGGACAGCCGGATCGCCGCGCACGGCTACAACGTCATCAACGCCGCCTTCCCGGTGATCCTCTCGGACGGCACCGTCCTGTGGCAGGACGGCATGGACAGCAACGTCAAGGTCTCGACCCCCGCCGAGATGTGCCGGGCCAAGGCGGCCGGGGCGACGATCCTGATGTCGATCGGCGGTGCCGCCGCCGGCATCGACCTGAGCTCCAGTACCGTCGCCGACCGGTTCGTGGCGACCGTCGTCCCGATCCTCAAGAAGTACAACTTCGACGGGATCGACATCGACATCGAGACCGGCCTGTCCGGAAGCGGCAACATCAACACGCTGTCCGCCTCCCAGGCCAACCTGATGCGGATCATCGACGGCGTGCTGGCCCAGATGCCCCCGGGCTTCGGCCTGACGATGGCCCCCGAAACCGCGTACGTCACCGGCGGAAGCGTCAACTACGGGTCGATCTGGGGCGCCTACCTGCCGATCGTCAAGAAGTACGCCGACAACGGGCAACTGTGGTGGCTGAACATGCAGTACTACAACGGCAGCATGTACGGCTGCTCCGGCGACTCCTACCAGGCCGGCACCGTACAGGGCTTCACCGCGCAGACCACCTGCCTGAACAACGGCCTGACCATCCAGGGCACCACCGTCAAGGTGCCCTACGACAAGCAGGTGCCCGGTCTGCCGGCCCAGCCCGGCGCGGGCGGCGGCTACATGGACCCGGGCCTGGTCGGCCAGTCGTGGAACGCCTTCAGCGGTTCGCTGAAGGGGCTCATGACGTGGTCGGTCAACTGGGACGGCTCGAAGGGCTGGAGCTTCGGCGACAACGTCAGGCGCCTCCAGGGCCGTTGACGTCCGGCTGAGGTCCCGCTGACCTCCCGAACCCCGGTGCACCCTCGCGGGGGGGGGGGGGGGGCCCCCCCCCCCCCCCCCCCGCCCCCCCCCCCCCCCCCCCCCCCGCCCCCCCCGGCGGGGCCCGCCGCCCCCCCCCCCCCCCCCCCCCCCCCGCGGCCGACGGCAGCCGAGCCCTTCCGAGCCGGGAGGACGGTGGGGCCGCCGGTTGTTCGGCGTTTTGTTCAATGACCGAGGGCCGAACCGGAACAACCCCGGTGCGCTACACCAGTAGCGCACGCCACATCCGTGCCGTGCGCGGGACCAGGACCTTGGGCCGCAACAGCGCCGAACGCCGGGAGAGTTCACCAGATGACGACGCTCTGCATCGCGAACAACCGCACCGAGGAGATGGTCGGGGACCTCACCGGGATGACGCCGCCGGAGCAGCTGTTCGCCGGGTGCGGGGCGCAGCGGATGCTCTGGTGGGCCGAGGACGGCGACGTCCTGGTGCTGCCCCGGGAGCCCGACCCGGAGTACCTGGCGTACGTCACCGGGCTGACCGGCGTGCGGGCCGACAGCCTGACCTTCGTGGTGCCGCCGCCGGGCGCCCAGGGCGACCAGGTGCTCACCACCGACCGCCTGGCCGCCCCGGGCTTCCGTGCGGAGCTGCGCCGCGTCCTGGACGGGCGCACCGTCGACGAGGTGCTGGCCATCTCGCCGAACGGCGCGGTGGCCGAGCTGGCGGCCGCGCTCGGCGTGGCGCAGGCCATGCCCGGTCAGCCCTTCGCCGCGCAGGGCGGCAACGCCCTGGTCAACAGCAAGGCGGGGTTCCGGGCGCTGGCCGCCGGCGCCGGGGTGCCGATCCCGCCCGGGAGGGTGGCCGGCTCGCCCGCGGAGGTGGAGGCCGCCGTCGAGCACCTGCTGGCGCAGGGGCACAGCGTGATGGTGAAGGTCGAGTACCAGGCGGGCGGCTTCGGCAACGAGATCCTCGCCCGGGACGAGCGGGTGGAGGCGGTCGGCGCCGAGCGGGTGGTGCCGCTGCCGGACCGGGCGGCGGTGGCCGCGTACGTGGCCGAGCGGTGGACCTGGCTGACCGGCGGGCGCGGCCAGCGGGTGGTGGTGGAGCGGTACTTCGCCGACTGTGCGCCGCTGTACGCCCAGTTCGTCGTCGACGACACGGCCGTGGTGCTCGCCGGCTGCGGCGAGATGGTCATGCGGCCGGTGGTGGTCGGGGAGATCACCCCGCCGGTCACCCCGGACTCGGGCGTCCTGGCCGAACTCGTCGAGCAGGGCGCCCGGTTGTGCGAGGCGCTGAGGGTGATCGGCTACCGGGGCACGGTCAGTGCGGACGCCGTGCTGACCCCCAAGGGTGAGATCTACTTCCACGAGACGAACGGCCGGCTCACCGGCTCCAGCCACCTGCACGACGTCTTCTTCGGCCGCCTGCTGCGCGAGGAGCACCGCGGCTCGCGCTACGTCCTGGAGCTCGGCGGCCTCAAGGTGCCGTCCTTCGCCCAGGCCGTGGAGGCGACCGGCGCGGCCGGACTGGCCTTCGACCCGCAGACCGGCACCGGCGTGCTGTACAGCAGCGACTTCGGGCCGGCCGACGGCTCGGTGATGTACTGCGTGGTCGGCGAGAGCCCGGAGGCCGTCCGCACCCTGGAGACCGCGCTGCTCGCGCTGTTCGCCGGCATGAGGCCCGAGGCGGAGGTGGACGAGCCGAGCGTGGACGAGGCGACCGTGGACGAGGTGGAAGGGGGCGGGAACGGGATGCGCGCGGTGGTGATCCACCGCTACGGCGGGCCGGAGGAGCTCCGCATCGAGACGGTGCCGGAACCGGTGGCCGGCCCGGGCCGGGTGCTGGTCGACGTCACCCTGGCCGGGCTCAACTACGCCGACCTGGAGTGCCGCACCGGCGAGTACCTCCGCTTCCCGCTGCCGGCGGTGCTCGGCGTCGACGTGGTCGGGCGGCGCCGCGAGGACGGCCGGAGGGTCGTCGCACTGCTGCGCACCGGTGGCGGGTACGCCCCGGTGGCCGTCCCCGAGGCGGCGCACACGGTGGAGGTGCCGGACGGCGTGGACGACGAGCAGGCGCTCGCCCTGCTGGAACAGGGCGCGACGGCCTACGGCGCGCTGACCCTGGCGGGGCGGCTGCGGCAGGGCGAGACCGTCGCGGTGACCGCGGCCGCGGGCGGGGTCGGTCACCTGGCGGTGCAGCTGGCCAGGGAGCTGGGCGCGGGCCGGGTGGTCGGCCTGGCCTCCACCCCGGAGAAGCGGGAGTTCGTGCGCTCGCTGGGCGCCGACTCCGTGCTCGACCCCGAGGACCCCGACCTGGCCGGGCGGCTCGCGGAGTCGGGCGGGCTGGACCTGTTCGTCGACTCGGTCGGCGGCCGGGTGCTGCGCGCCGGGCTGGCCGCACTGGCACCCTTCGGGCGGCTGGTGTCGGTCGGGGCGAGGGGCGCAGTGGTGGACGGCTTCACGATGGGCGAGCTGACCGAGCGCTCGGCGGGGGCGCAGGGCTTCTGGCTCAAGCACGTCCTGACGGACCGGGCGCTGTTCGAGGGCATCGCCGACCACCTGTTCCGGCTCGCCGCCGAGCGGCGGCTGGTGGCGCGGATCGACCGGACCGTGCCGCTGTCCGGGGTGGCCGCGGCGCACCGGGCGATGGCCGCCCGGGAGACGGTGGGCAAGGTGCTGGTGGACGTCCGCCGCGAGGACTGAGCGACGTGCGGGGAGGGCGGCCGCCCTCCCCGCCTGCACACCGGGCCCGACGGCGGCGGAGACCGTCGGGCCCGGTGGTACGTCAGTACCCGGCGACCTCGTCCAGGCCGTGGCCGCGCAGCGGGACGAGGAAGCTGCGTTCGAACACCACCACGGCCTCGCCGGTGGACTTCGTCCCGGTGGTGCGGCAGCGCACGATGCCCTGCCCGGCGCGGCTCTTGGACAGCCGCTTGGCGAGGGTCTCGGTCTCCGCGTAGAGGGTGTCGCCGGTGAACACCGGGTGGGTCATCCGGATGTTCTCCCAGCCCAGGTTGGCGATGGTGCGCCCGCTCGTCGAGCGGGCGGTCATCCCGCCGACGATGCTGAGCGTCACCAGGCTGGAGACGATCGGCTTCCCCCACGGGGTGTGCTCGCTGTAGGCGGCGTCGATGTGCAGTGGGGCGTCGTTCATGCTCAGCATGCTCATCAGCACGTTGTCGAGCTCGGTGACGGTCCGCCCGGGGCGGTGCTCGACCACCTCGCCGACCTCGAACTCCTCGTAGTAGCGCCCGACCACCTCGCGGTAGCGGCGCTCGCCGATCCGCCGGTAGCCGGTGGGTTCGGTTGCGTCCATCGCGGCTGCTCCCAGGTCCTAGAGGTCGGCGGTGAGTTCCTTGACGTGACCGGCGAAGTCGCGGATCAGCCGCTCGTCCATGTCGGCGCGCATCATCAGCCGGAGCCCGGCCTCGCCCTTGGGCACGATCGGGAAGAACACCGCCGAGCTGTAGTAACCGCGTTCGAAGAGCTGGGCGGACAGCTTGACCGCGCGCTCGGCGTCCCCGACGTCGACCCGGCGCACCGGCAGGCCGTTGCCCGCGAAGGTGGTCGGCAGCAGCTCGTCGAAGAGTTCGATGTTGCGGGCCAGCTTCGCCTGGAGGTCGGCCAGTTCGGGGGAGCGGTGGATGGCGGCACTGGCCAGCGACGCGCCGACCAGCGGCAGCGGGATGTTCTGCGACCAGCCGACCGGGCCGGCGTGCCGGTGCAGGAACTCGAACTGCGCGCGGTTGCCGAGCATCGCGACACCGCCGCTGGTGCCGAAGCCCTTGCCGAGGCTCGCGGTGATCACCGTCAGCGGGTTCATCTCCAGCCGGGAGCGGACGAAGCCCTCACCGCGCTCGCCCGTGATGGACAGCGAGTGGGAGTCGTCGATGTAGAGGAACAGCCCGTAGCGGTCCTGGAGTTCGAGCAGCCCGTCCAGGGCCGCCGTGCCGCCCATCGAGTAGGCGCCGTCCGCCACGTAGGCGACCCGCGGGTACTTGCGGCAGATGTCCTCCAGGTAGTTCAGGTCGTTGTGCGGACAGTTCAGCACCAGCGACTCGTCCGCGCAGATCGGCTTCACGTAGGCCATGCAGAAGTGGCAGAAGCGGTCGAAGACCATGACCCGGGGCCCGCCGCCGCCCTGACAGGCGCCGTCCAGGTGACCGGAGGCGATCAGCGGCAGGATGCCGGCGGTGAGCGAGGTGCAGGACGCTCCCGGCAGGATGTGCGCGCCGAACAGCTCGCCCAGCTCCTCCTCCAGCCGCACCAGCAGGTTGTGCCGGATCCGGGTGGTGGAGGTGACCAGCCAGGTGCTGCGGGACTCGGTCAGCGCGTCCACCGCGCCGGCCAGGACCGAGGGGTGGTTGTTCAGGCCCAGGTACGAGCAGGAGACCATGTTTGCGAACTCGTGGCCGGTCTCGCGGACGATCAGCCGGTTGTTGGACTCGGAGTCCGCCCGGATGCCGATCAGGCCGTTGGCGGCGGCAGCCTGCCAGACCGGGTCGGCGGTGGCCAGCATGGCCTCGGCGTTGCGGTACCGGCGCGGGCCGAGGATGGATTCTTCGGTCATCGTCACGTCTCCGTCGCGTGGTTCGGGGTGTCGGTGGGCGCGTGGTCCTGCGGGTGGCGCTGTGGCTGGTGCTGCGCGTGGTGCGAACCGTCGGGCCGGGGTGGGTCGAACTGCTCGATCAGACGCTGCGAGGCCTCGAAGAAGGGCATGCCGACCATCACCCCGTCCACCACGGTGACCGAGCGGCCGTTCTCCAGTCCCGCCGCGACCACCCGGCGGGCGTGCGCCAGAAGTTCCTCGTCCGGGCTGAACGTGTCGTTGATCAGCGCGAGTTGGCGCGGATGGACGGCGATCTTGCCACTGAACCCGAAGTCCCGGGCGAGCCCGGCCTCCCGGCGCAGCCCGGCGAGGTCGGCGACCTCGAAGAACGGCGCGTCCATCGCCTCCACCCCCGTGGCACGGGCACTGTTGACCACCCGGGCACGGGCGTGGGCCAGGGCCTCCCAGGAGAGCCGGGCGCCGACCGCGAAGGCGTAGTCGGCCGAGCCGAAGACCAGCCCGCGCAGCCGGTGCCCGGCGGCCGCGATGGCGGGCGCGTGCTCGATGCCCAGCGGGGTCTCCACGACGGCCAGGAACTCCGTCTCCGGGCAGTCCGCACCGAGCGCGCCGGCGGCGATCTCGATGTCCCGGGGCGACTCGGCCATCGGGATGAGTACCAGGTCCGGCTTGACGCGGTACCGGGTGATGGCGATCAGGTCACGCAGACCGTCCGGTCCGGAAAGGGAGTTGATGCGCACCGCGCTGCGCGCGAGCTTGGTGGACGGGAGCGCGAAGAACTCCTCGGCGAGCCGACGAGCCTCCTCCTTTCGGGCGGGTGGGACCGAATCCTCCAGATCGACCATGGCGATGTCGGCCCCGGACTGGTGGCTCTTGGTGTACCGCTCCACCGCCATCGCGGGTGTGGACAGGAGGGAACGGCAGTACCGCGTGAACTTCATGGATATCTCCGAAGTCAGCGAAGGCTGCGGGTTCCGGTTCTATCCCACCGGCTTTGTTCGGCGCCGTGCGGCTGGACATTGAACATCAACTCGGAACAACCGACCCGCACGCACCATTGTTTGACGCCAGCGGTGCTGTGCATGATGAATCACCGGGGGGGATCGGCACGAGGCACGCGCGGCGTGTGTGGCGCGTGGGCACTCAGGGATTTCAGGACACCGCTTCAACGGAGAAGGGGGCCGTAGTGCCTCGTCGGGAAAGTCCACTGGACCCCGGGGACGGGCCGCTGTTGAGCTTCGCGGGTGATCTGCGGGCCCTGCGGGAGCGCGCCGGGCGTCCGCCGTACCGTCAACTCGCCCTCCGGGCCCACTGTTCGGCGGCCAGCCTGTCGGTGGCCGCGGGCGGTCGGCGGCTGCCCAGCCTCGCCGTCACCCTCGCCTACGTGCAGGCCTGCGGCGGGGACGTGCGGGAGTGGCGGCACCGCTGGCAGCTGCTCGCCGCCGAACTGGCCGCCGACACCGCCGCCCGGCGGTGCGCCCAGGACGCCGGACGGGCCCCTTACCCCGGCGCGGCGGCGTTCGAGGCGGCCGACGCCGAGCGGTTCTTCGGCCGCGAGGCGCTGCTGGACCGGCTGGCCGCCCTGCTGGCCGAACGGCGGCTGGTGATCCTCTCCGGGCCGTCCGGGGCAGGTAAGTCCTCGCTGGTCAGAGCCGGTCTGCTGGCCCGCCTCGGCGGGCCTCCCGGCGCCGGTGCGGCTACCGGGGGGAGAGCCGGGGCCGGGGGCGGAGCGGGCCGGCCCCCGGCCGACGGCGGCGTCCCGGTGGCGCTGCTGACTCCCGGTGAACGACCGATGGAGGCGTACGCGCTCGCGCTCGCCCGGCTCGGGCAGCGAGTCGGGGAGGCGGCGCGAGGTGTCTCCGGTGCGCAGGCCGGGGATCCGGTGCTGGTGGTGGACCAAGGGGAGCAACTGCGCACCCGCTGTCGGGACGCCGCGGAGCGGGCGCGCTTCCTGGACGCGCTGGTGGCGACCGCCACGGGCGCTCCGGGCGAGGCACCGGACGGGCTGCCGGTGGCGGCGCCGGCCCGGTGCCGGGTGGTGCTGGTGCTCCGCTCGGACCAGTGCGGGCCGCTGTTCGCCGAGCACCAGGGGCTGGCCGAGGCCGGCCGGCACGCGGTGCTGTCGGTGGGTCGTCCGGCGCCGGACGAGCTGCGGCGGGCGATCACCGAGCCGGCATTACGGTCCGGCTGCACCGTCGAGGGCGCCCTGCTGGCCGTCCTCATCTCGACCGCCGCACAACAGCCGGGCGCGCTCCCGCTGGTGTCCGCGGCCCTGCTGGAGACCTGGCGGCGGCGCAGCGGCAACGCGCTCACCCTGGCCGGGTTCCAGGCCACCGGAGGCTTCGAGGGCGCGCTGGCCCGGACGGCGGAGGCGCTGTACAACGGGCTGGAGGCGTCCGATCAGGCGCGGGTGCAGGCGGTGTTCCTGCGGCTCGGCGGGGAGTTGCTCGGTGTCGGCGAGGACGCCGGCGGTGGTGCGACGGCCCTGGGCGACGGGCTGACGCCCGGTGGCGAGCCGGTGCCGGGTGACGACCTGGGCGCGGGGGGCGACGAGGGCGCCCGCAAGCCGGTCCGGCGGGCCGAGTTCGACGACCCCGGCGTACCCGAGGTGATGGAACGGCTGGTGCGGGCACGGCTCGTGATGGTGGACCGGGACACCGTCGAGCTGTCCCACCACGCGCTGCCGCAGGCCTGGCCCAGGCTGCGCGGGTGGCTGGCGGAGGGGCGCGAGGCGCTGGGTGAGCAGCGCAGGCTCAGCGCGGCCGCGCGGGGCTGGGCAGCTGGCGACCGGGACCCGGAACTGCTGTACCGGGGCGTCCGGTTGGAGCAGCTCATGCGGCAGGTGGCGGCCGGCGAGCTGGCCGCGGCCGGGATCGAGCGGGCCTTCCTGGCGGCCTCGGCCCGGGCGGCCGTCGCCGACCGGCGCCGGGCGCAGCGCCAGAACCTCGCGGTGGCCGGGGTCGCCGCGGCGGGCGGGGCGCTGCTGGCCCTGGCGGGCGGGAGCCGGATCCGTCGGGCCTGGCGGTGGTGAGCGCCGGACCGCGGTGCGAAGGGGCGGTGGCCGGTCGCGCGAGTGCCTCGTCCAGGCCCTTGCCCGGGTATTGATCAGCATCGGAACAAGGGAGTCGAACAACGCGCGGATCGACCGGCGGTTCACCGCGGCGGCGCATTCGATGCCGATCACGGTCCTTGCGCCGCCGTCGGTCGTCCGGGTAGCTTGACCGTCGATCCCGGCCCTTCGAAAAGCGAATTCGGCTGCCCGACCGGTGATTTCCCGTACGCCGTGGTCGGCCGGCGCCGGTCCGGCGATGAATCCGTTCCGATTTCCCTTGCTGTTTCCGCATGTTCATGGGGCCCGCTCCGCCGATGGCTCGCGGTCGCCCGGTGCCGGCCCCGCCGTCCGAGGTGCGGTTCGAAGCCGTCACATTCGCCGCCTTATCCGCGTTTCCCTTAACCCGTGTCAAGGGGGAGTCATGTCCGATTCGGCCCGTCCGGTGCACAGCTGGGACGAGTTCACCACCCTGCGGGAGGTCGTGGTCGGGACCGCCGTCGGCGCCCGGCTGCCCGAGCAGACCGAACCGTCCTCCTGGCTGTCCTGCTTCCCGAAGACCAGCGCTGCCGACCTCGCCTCGATCGAGATCGGCCCCTACCCGCAGCAGGTGGTGGAGGAGACCGAGGAGGACCTGGACGCGCTGGTGGCCACCCTGCGCGGCCTCGACGTCACCGTCCACCAGCCCGAAGCAGTCGACCACGCCGCCGAGTTCGCCTCCCCGCTCTGGAAGGCCGACGGCGGCTTCCACTCCTACTGCCCGCGGGACCTCACCCTGGTGGTCGGCGAGACCGTGATCGAGGTCGCGAGCCCGATGCGGCAGCGCTACTTCGAGGTCTTCGGGCTGCGCGGACTCTTCCAGGACTACCTGCGCCGTGGCGCGCGCTGGCTGGCCGCGCCCCGTCCGCAACTGAAGGACGAGCTCTTCGAGTTCGACGCGGACGGGCTTCCGCTGCTGGGCGAGGCCGAGCCGGTCTTCGACGCCGCGAACGTCCTGCGGCTCGGCCGGGACGTCTTCTACCAGGTCTCCCGCAGCGGGAACGAACTCGGCCTGCAGTGGCTCGAGTCGACCCTCGGCCTGCTCGGCGACGGCGGCCTGCGGCTGCACCCGCTGCGCGACATCTACGGCTACACCCACATCGACAGCACCATCGCGCTGCTGCGGCCGGGGCTGGTGCTGCTCAACCCCGAGCGGATCACTCCGGGGACCGTCCCAGAGCCGCTGCGGGGCTGGGACATCCTGTGGTGCCCGCCGGCCGAGCCCTCCGGCGACACGCCCGAGCACGCGCTCAGCGAGAGCTGGATCAGCATGAACCTGCTGATGGTCTCCCCGGACACGGCGATCGTCGAAGCCGGCCAGGAGAGCCTGATCAAGCTGCTGGAGCACGCCGGGATCACCGTCCTGCCGCTCCGGCTGCGGCACTCCCGGGCGCTCGGCGGCGGTTTCCACTGCGTCACCCTGGACATCCGGCGCGACGGCGGGCTGGAGGACTACCTGTCCTGACCGGTGAGGGGAGGAGCCCGGCGCCGGTGGACGGCGCGGGCGCCGCGGTGACGGGCTGCGCCGCTCCTGCCGGGGCCGGGACCGTCAGCCGTGCGGGACCACCAGGCCCGACTCGTAGGCGAAGACCACGAGTTGGGCCCGGTCCCGGGCGTGGAGCTTGGTCATGGCCCGGTTGACATGGGTCTTTGCGGTCATGGGGCTGATCACCATCCGGTGCGCGATCTCGTCGTTGGACAGCCCCTGGGCGACCAGCACGACGGCCTCGCGCTCGCGGCCGGTCAGCTCCGCCGGGCCTGCGCCGGTGCCGACCGCAGTGGTGGGCGGCTGGGCGAGGAAGCGGCGGATCAGCCGGCGGGTGATCGAGGGCGCCAGCAGGGCGTCGCCGCGGGCCGCGACGCGGACGGCGTGCAGGAAGTCGTCGGGGACGATGTCCTTGACGAGGAATCCTGCGGCGCCGGCCCGCAGCGCGTCGAGGACGTACTCGTCCAGGCCGTAGTTGGTGAGGATGACGACGTGCACCCCGGCGAGGGCCGGGTCCGCGGCGATGCGCCTGGTCGCCTCGATGCCGTCGACGCCGGGCATCTGAATGTCGATCAGGGCGACATCGGGCAGGTGCTCCCTGGCCCGGTCGAGGGCCTCCCGGCCGTCGGCGGCCTCGGCCACGACCTCGATGTCGTCCTCGAGGTCGAGCAGCGCGCGGAAGCCGCTGCGGATCAGTGGCTGGTCGTCGACCAGCAGGACCCGAATCACCTCGCCCGGTCCACGGGGAGGTGGGCCTGGACGGTGAAGCCGCCCTCGTCGCGCGGTTCGGCGCGCAGCCTGCCGCCGAGGGCGGTGACGCGTTCGCGCATGCCGAGCAGTCCGAGGCCGGGTGTCGGGGCGGCGGCCGGTGTCGCCCTGCCGTCGTCATCGACGCGGATCGCGAGGGAGTCGGGGCGGCAGTCGATCAGGACGGAGGCGGTGGCGGCGTCCGCGTGCCGGGCGATGTTGGTGAGCGACTCCTGGACGATCCGGTAGACGGTCCGGTCCACCGCGGCGGGGACGTCCGGGCGCCGTCCCTCGACCGTCAGCGTCGCGTCCAGGCCGAAGGCCCGGGCCCGCTCCACCAGTTCGGGGACGTCGTCGAGGCCGCGAGGCGGGGTCGTGTCGTCGTCGCGCAGCGCCTCCAGGGTGGCGCGCAGCTCGCGGGCCGCCTCCCGTCCCGCCTCCTGGATGGCCAGCAGCGACTCCGGTACCCGTTCGCCGCGCTTGCGCGCCACGTGGACCGCGACCTCGGCCTGCACCTTGATGACCGAGATCTGGTGGGTGAGCGAGTCGTGCAGTTCCCGCGCCATGCGCAGCCGCTCCTCGTCGGCGCGGCGCCGGGCGGTCTCCTCCCGGGTGCGCTCGGCCTCGTCGGCCCGCCGCTCGGCCTGCCGCAGCGCCTCGCCCGCGGCGCCGGCCGCGACCAGCCAGGCGATCTCCAGGGCTCCCCGGGCCTGCGCGAACGCCTGGCCGGTGTCGTGCAGGCCCGACACCAGAGCGGCCACCGGCAGTGCGGCCAGCATGGCCACGCTCGCCACCACCGTGACGGCGCGGTGCCCCGCCCGTACGGCCGCGTACACCGCGAAGAGGTACGCGACGGCGGGCACGTCGAAGCCGGTCGCCTGGTAGCCCACCGTGCACAGCCCGGTGGCGGCCAGGACGGGCAGGGGCGCCCGGCGGCGCGCGACCAGCGCGAGACCGCCGGCCGCCAGCAGCACGGGCCCGAGGGGATCGAGGCGCGTGCCGGAGTGCCGTCCGGCCAGCCCGGTGACCAGCAGTGTGGCCGCCACACCGACGGCGATGGCCCAGTCCATCGCCGCGGCCCGGCGGTCGGACCGTCCTGTATTCATGGGCGCACCCTAGTCGGACGGCGCGGCGCGGGACTCCTGCGTACGGATGATCATCCGACTACCGCAGCCGCGGTACCCGCGGGGCTGCTACGCCGTCGGCGGCAGCCGAAGTGTCCGCGCACGCCGGACGACCGGGGCGGTCTCCGGCGGGCATGCTCGGGCGACAGCCAGTCGTCGGAAGAGGTCACACCATGTCCGTCCACCACCTCCTCGCCGCACACGCCACCGGCCTGCCGGTCGCCGCGAGCGTCACCACCCTGAGCGCCGGCCGGATCGGGGCCATCGTGGCCGCGCTGCTGGCGCTCACCGGCGCGGTGGGCGGCGGGCTGTCCCTGGCTCGCTCCACCGGGCGGATCGGCACCGGACCCGGGCGGGGCGGTGCCGTCCTGGCCCTGGTGACGGGACCGCTCGGCATGGCCCTCGGCGGGCTGGTCGCGGCCACCGCCTCCGGCGGCCTCGGCACCGGCAACGGGCTGGGCGGCGCCCTCGTGGCGCTGCTGGTCGGGCTGGTCTCCACCGTCCTCGGCGCAGCGACGCTGGCCCGCCTCCGCCACACCGGCTGACCGCCCCACGGCGTCTGCGGTCCGGTGCGGGGAGCCCGAGGAGGACGATCCGGTTCGCCTCTCGGCCATCGACCGGGCATCGGACGTTCGGACGGCAGCCGTCCGGTCCCGAGCCTCCTCGCCCGCTGCCGAGGGCGGCCGGGGCCGTCAGCTGTCGAAGCCGAGGCCGAAGCGGTCGAGGGTGCGCAGCCAGAGGTTGCGGTGGCCGGCGTTGGCGTCGGCGCGGGTGAGGGCCCACTGGGTGATGCCGATGCCGATCGAGCGGGCGGGTTCGGGCGGGAAGGGCAGCGGCTTGCGGCGGACCATGTCCAGCGAGGTCCGCTCGGTGCGGGCGCCGGCCAGGAGGTCGAGCATCACCTCGGCCCCGAAGCGGGTGGCGCCGACGCCGAGGCCGGTGAATCCGGCGGCGTAGGCGACCCGGCCGTCGTGAGAGAGGTCGAAGAAGGCGCTGAACCGGGTGCAGGTGTCGATGGCGCCGCCCCAGGCATGGGTGAAGCGCAGGCCCTCCAGCTGGGGGAAGGTGCGGAAGAAGTGCAGGGCGAGGGTGGCGAAGGTCTCCGGCCGCTGGTCGCGTTCGGCCCGCACCCGGCCGCGGAACTGGTGGACCACGTCGTAGCCGCCGAACAGGATGCGGTTGTCGGCGGAGAGCCGGACGTAGTGGAAGTGGTTGGCGCTGTCGGAGAAGCCCTGGCGACCTCGCCAGCCCACCGAGGCGAGCTGCGCTTCGGAGAGCGGTTCGGTCATCAGCGCGTAGTCGTAGACCGGCACGGTGTACGGGCGGTGGCGGCGCAGCAGTGAGGGGAAGGCGTTGGTGGCGAGTGCGACGCGGCGGGCGCCGATGCGGCCGTACGGGGTGCGGACGGTGATCCCGCGCGGGGAGTCGGTCAGGCCGGTGGCGCGGGTGTGCTCGAAGATCCGCACGCCCTGGTCGAGGCAGGCCTGCTTGAGGCCCCAGGCGAGGCGGGCGGGGTTGAGCATGGCGACGCCCTCGCGGTCCCACAGGGCGCCGAGGAAGGTGGGGGAGTCGATCTCGGCGCGGACGGCCGCGCGGTCCAGGAAGTCGAGCCGGCTGCCGTAGCGGGCGGCGAGTTCGGCGAACTCGTGCAGCCCGTCGACCTGGTAGGGCTCGGTGGCGACGACGAGGGAGCCGGTGCGCTCCCAGTCGCAGTCGATGCCGTGGCGCTTGACGGTGTCCTCCATGGCCTGGAGGTTGGCGGCGCCGAGCCGCTCCAGGGCGTCGAGTTCGTCGGGCCAGCGCTGGTGCCCGTTGGCGAGGCCGTGGGTGAGGCTGGCCTCGCAGAAGCCGCCGTTGCGGCCGGAGGCGGCCCAGCCGGTCTCCTGCGCCTCGACGAGGACGACGTCGAGCGAGGGGTCGCGCTCCTTGGCGATGAGCGCGGTCCACAGGCCGCTGTAGCCGCCGCCCACCACGAGCAGGTCGCAGCGTACGTCGCCGACCAGGGCGGAGGCGGGCGCGGGCCGGTCGGGGTCGTCGAGCCAGAACGGTACGGGCTGGGCGTCCTGGAGGGCGTGGACGGGGTCGGCCATGGCGGTGGCTCCTTCGGTGCATGGAGGGTCTGGCCTCCGAATGCCGCCATCAGATCCCCGCACCCGGTTCAACGTCAATGCTGTTGACATAAGGCTGCTCGGCGGGCGCGAGCTCGATCCGGTCCAGGTCAGCCGGGAGCGCAGGTCGTGGCGCTCCCGGCGCCAGGCGTCCGGGAGGGAGAAGCCGACGACCGTCCAGCTGCCGTCCCGCGCCCGCCCGGACATCCGCTATGTCGCCCGCGTCCCCACCACCCGCATCATGCACCTCGACCTCGCCGTCGGCACCCGTCTCCCGGCGTACCCGACGTCCATGGGGCGGGTCCTGCTCGGCGCTCTTCCCGATGGCGAACTCGCGTCACTGATCAGTGATGTGACTCCATGTCAGTTCACCGACGCAACCGTGACGGACCCCGGCGCGCTCACCGCCGCCATCAGATCCGCCGGCCAGGACGGCTACGCCCTGGTCGACCAGGAGCTGGAGGAGGGCCTGCGCTCCCTGGCCGTCCCGGTCCATGACGGGCGAGGCCGGGTCGCCGCCGCCGCCGTCAACATCGCGCTCCACGCGGGCCGGGGTACCCCCGACGAAGCGGTGGCCACCCTCCTGCCGCCCCTGCGCGACGCCGCGGCAGCGATCGCCGACGACGTGGCCACCGTCCGCCGCTGGTCGACGAACTCGGCTTCCTGAGGCCGGAGTCGGCCTGTGTGCCAACCGGGGGCGGGCTGGGGCCGCTTCCGCTGCCATCCGCCGGCAGTGGCCCTCGCCGATGACCGGCCGGCCCCTTCGTCCGGCCCGGGCGGAGCCCCTGGCGCCGCCCGGTCCGGACCGGTGCGTCGAGCGTCAACGCCCTTGGCGCGGCAGCGAGGAATCGCGGATGTTCAGGCGGGTCGGGACGACGGCACCGGTCGGCTCCCGGCTGCCGCTCTCCAGGGCGGCCAGCAGCAGCTCGATGCCCTTCTCGGCGACGAGCGCGGGCTGGAGGCTGAGTGTGCTGACGGGCGGGTGGGTGTGCGCGGCGGAGGTGTCCTCGCTCGCGCAGACCAGCAGCAGGTCGTCGGGGACGCTCCGCCCCGCCCGCCGGATCGCGTCGAGGACGAGTGGGGGGCTGGCCTCGGCGAGGACGAACAGGGCGTCGGGACGGTTCCCGGGGGCGGCCAGCAGCCGCTCGACGGCGGCGACGGCCGGGCCGTCGCCGGGTCCGTCGGTGGTCACGAGCCCGGGCACGGCGCCGTGTTCGGCGCACCACCGCCGGTAGGTGTCCGCGACGGCGGTGTGGAAGCGGGTCGCCGTGCCGGGCAGGGCGACGGCGATGTGTCGCGCGCCCTGTGCGCGCAGGTGGTCGAGCACTTCCCGGACCGCGCCGTCGGCGTCCACGTCCACCCAGTGGGTGCCGGGGCGGCCTTCGACGGAGCGGTCGGTGAACAGCGGGATGCGGGCGGCGATGAAGTCCTCGACGAGCGGATCGTCGTCGAGGGGGTCGGCGACGATGGCGGCGTCCAGCGGAAGGTCCGCCCACTCCTCCGGTCCGCAGCGGGCGGGCAGCAGGACGAGGGCGTAGCCGTGCTGGAGGGCCGCGGTGGCGGTGGCGCTGGTGAGCCGGGCGAAGTAGGGGGAGACCATGTACGACCCCGGCTCGCGCGCGAACTCGCCGACGGCGTAGCCGATCAGCCGGGCGTGGCCGGCCCGCAGCAGCCGGGCGGTGGCGTTGGGCCGGTAGCCGAGCCGGCGGGCGGCCTCGCGGGCCTGCTCGCGCACGGCGTCGGACATCCGGCCGGTGCCGTTGAGCGCGGCGGAGACGGTGGTCTTGGACAGGCCGGCCTCGCGGGCCACGTCGACCAGTCGGATCCGGGCAGGGGCGGCGGGGTCGCCGCCGCGCGGGGTGTCGGGCATGGGTCGATGCTGCCAGCCCGGACGGCCGTGCGTCAGTAGTCGCGACCGCTGAAAAATCGTTCCCGCAAGGCCTTGTGCGGGAACGTTCCCGCATCAATACTCCACTGCAACTCCCAGCCCCCCACGACTCGGAAAGGGGTGGGCTCCTCCGTGCGCCTTCTCCCGCACCGCTCCAGATCCACCGCTCTCCTCGCCGCCGGAGCGCTCCTGGTCGCGATCTCCGCCACAGCCTGCTCCGGCGCCTCGGCCAAACACGCCGGGAACCCCACCGGCACCGCCGGCGACCAGGTCGCCGCGCTCACCCCGGCGGCCAAGGGGGCGATCCCGTTGTTCACCTGGTCGCTCTACGCGGAGCCGCAGTCGCTCGACTACGCGCTCGCCTACGACTACCCGCCGAACACCGTGCTCGCCAACGTCTGCGAACAACTCTTCCGCGTGACACCGGACTTGAAGATCGAGCCGGGCCTGGCCGTGAAGTCCGCCAACCCCGACCCGCTGACCTGGGTCTACACCCTGCGCGAAGGCGTGAAGTTCCACGACGGCGCCACCATGACCGCCGACGACGTGGTCGCCTCCCTGACCCGGCAGATGGACCCGGCCACCGGCTCCTCCTGGGCCAGCGCCTTCAAGAACGTCGCCTCGGTCGCCAAGTCCGGCCCGCTGGAAGTGACCATCAAGCTCTCCAAGCCCGACGTCCTGCTCGACGAGCTGCTCGCCGCCTCGCCCGGCACCATCGAGAGCGCCGCCTACCTCGCCAAGGCCGGGAAGGACTACGGCAGTCCGAAGGGCGGAGTGGACTGCACCGGCCCGTACGCGATCGACAACTGGGCGCAGGGCGAGAGCATCACCCTGAAGAAGAACCCGGCCTACTGGGACGCCTCCCTCACCCCGAAGAGCGACAGCGTGAAGTTCGTGTTCATCGCGGACGCCGCGGCTCGCGCCAACGGCTGGCTCTCCGGGGCCGTCGACGGCGGCTACATGGTGCCGTCCAGCTCCCTGGTGCAGCTCCAGGGATCCTCCCGGGGCAAGGTCTGGTTCGGACCCAACACCGCCGCCGCCGACCTCGCCGTGCTCAACCTCCAGGGAACGATGGGTGACCTGAAGGTCCGCCAGGCACTGTCGATGGCGCTGGACCGGGACGGCATTATCAAGTCCGCCGCCGGCGGCGTCGGCATCCCCGCCAAGGCCCCGGCGGCGCAGGGCGCCTGGGCCATCGCCCCGGAGCGCACGGCCGGCTACTACGCCGCGCTGCCCGCCCCGGTGCACGACGTGGACGGCGCCCGCAAGCTCGTCCAGGAGGCCGGTGCGAGCGGCAGGAAGGTGGTGATGGCGACGAGTTCACTCGCCCCCGAGATCAGCGTGGTCGGCAACGCCGTCCAGGCGGCCGGCCGGCAGATCGGCCTCGACGTCGAACTCCGCCCGGTCTCGCCGGACGCCTACTCGGCGCTGTTCACCGACCCCGCCGCCCGGGCCGGCATCGACCTGGTGGTCACCAACGGCTACGACAACACCCCGGACCCGCTGGAGTTCTACCAGTCCCTGCACACCGGCGACTTCGGCAACTACGCCAACTGGTCCGACCCCGGGTTCGACGCCCTCTACGACCAGGCCGTCGCCGCCACCGACCCCGCCGCCCGCGCCGACCTCACCGCCGAGCTCCAGCGGATCGCCGTTCGCGAGCTGCCCTCCATCCCGCTGTACGAGGCGCCCTTCTCCGTCTTCCTGGGCAGCAGGATCACCGGCGCCCCGGCCGGCATCGCCCAGCTCTACTACCCCTGGGCCGCGACGATCGGTTCCGCACACTGATGACCAGATACCTGCTCGGCCGGCTCCTCGGGCTGGCGGCGGTGCTGCTGGTGACCTCCGTCCTGGTCTTCGGCGCCGTGCACCTCGCTCCCGGGGACCCGGTGTCCTTCCTGCTCAAGGGCCACCCGGCCACGCCGGAGGCCAGGGCCGCGATCGCCGCCCAGTACCACCTGGACGACCCCTTCCCCGTCCAGTACCTCAAGTGGCTCGGCAACGTGCTGCACGGCGACTTCGGCCGCTCGGTCCAGTTCCGCCAGGACGTCGGCTCGCTGATCGGCTCCCGCCTGCCCGGCACCGCGCTGCTGATCGGGTACGCGGCGGTGCTGGTCTGTGCCGGCGGCGTGCTGACCGGCATCCTGGCCGCCCTGCGTCCCGGCGCCGTGGACCGGGCGGTGCTGATCGGCACCGGGGTGGCCACCGCCACCCCGCCGTTCGTCACCGCGATCGGACTGGTCTCGCTGTTCTCCGTCCAGCTCGGCTGGTTCCCGGGCCCGGGCTCCGACGGCACCGGTCTCGCCGACCGGCTCTACCACCTGACCCTGCCCGCCATCGCCCTGGCCGTCACCCTCGCCGGGCTGCTCGCCAGGGTCACCCGCTCGGCGATGCTGGACGAACTCGCCCGCGAGCACGTGGAAGTGGCCCGTTCGCGCGGCGTCCCCGACGGCGCGGTGGTGCGGCGGCACGTGTTGCGCGGCGCCCTCGGGCCGATCGTCACCGTCGGCGGGACGACGCTGGCCGGGCTGCTGGTCAGCACCTCGATCGTGGAGACCGCGTTCAACGTGACCGGCGTCGGCCAGCTGCTGGTGCAGTCCGTGACGGCCAAGGACTTCCCGGTGGTCCAGGCCGTCACCCTGCTGACCGTCCTCGGCTTCGTCGTCGTCAACCTGGCCGTCGACCTGCTCGCCCCGCTGATCGACCCGCGGGTGTCCCTGGCCCGGGGAGGTGCCGCATGACCGCCGCCGCGGCCACCGAGCCGCCCCGCCGATCGCCGCTGGGCCGCCCGCTGCTGCGCCGACTGCGGCTGTTGGGCGGCGGGCCGCTGTTCACCGCCGCGGTGCTGCTGCTCGGGGTGCTCGTCCTGGTCGCCGCGCTGGCGCCGCTGATCGCCCCGTACGATCCGGAGGCGCTGGACCTCCAGTCCTCCCTGGTCGGCACCAGCGCGGACCACCTGCTCGGCACCGACCAGTCGGGCCGGGACGTGCTCTCCCGGCTGGTGTACGGCGCCCGCACCGGCCTGCTCGGCCCGCTGCTGGTGGTCGGACTCTCCACGGTGGCCGGCCTGCTGCTCGGCACGGTGGCGGGCTGGCGCGGGGGCTGGGTCGACGCGCTGCTCTCCCGGGCGCTGGACCTGGTCTTCTCCGTCCCCGGGCTGCTGCTGGCGATCATGTTCGTGGCCGTCAGCGGGCCGGGCCTGACCGCACCCGTGATCGCCATGGCCGTCGCCTACACCCCGTACGTCGGCCGCCTGGTGCGCGGGCTCGCCCGACAGGAGAAGGCCCGCCCGTACCTGGAGTCCTACCGGGTGCAGGGATGGTCCGGCTGGACGATCTGCACCCGGCACCTGCTGCCCAACATCGCGCCGACCGTGCTCGCGCAGTCGGCGATCAACTTCGGCTACGCCCTGATGGACCTCGCGGCGCTCTCCTTCCTCGGCTTCGGCGTGCAGCCGCCCGCCGCCGACTGGGGCGCGATGATCAACGACGGCGAATCGGCGCTCCAGCAGGGCGCCATGCTGCCGGCGCTCGCGCCCTCGGCGTGCATCGTGCTGGCCGTGGTGGCCTTCGGCATCGTCGGCGAGGGCATCGCCGACCGGCTCGCGCGACGGGAGCGCTGAGATGAGGAACGCTGAGACGGGGAGCGCTGAGATGGGGAGCGCTGAGATGGGGAACGCTGAGACGGGGAGCGCTGAGATGGGGAACGCTGAGAGGGGGAGCGCCGGGACGAGGAGCGCCGGGACGGCCCCACCGCTGCTGGAGGTCGAAGGCCTGAGCATCCGGCTGCCCGCCGACCGGGCCGCGCGGCCGATCCTGGACGGCGTCTCGCTGAACGTCGCGGCGGGGGAGACGGTCGGCCTGGTCGGCGAGTCGGGCTCCGGCAAGTCCGTCGCCTGCCGCAGCGTCCTCGGCCTGCTGCCCGACGGCGCCCGCGTCGAGGGGCAGGTCAGGGTCCGCGGCCGTGACGTGCTCACCCTGGACCGCCCCGGACTGCGCGAACTGCGGTCCCGTCAGGTCGCGATGGTGTTCCAGGACCCGCGCGCCGCCGTCAACCCGCTGCGGCGGATCGGTGACTTCCTCACCGAGGGCCTGCGCGCCGCCGGCACCCCCGCCGAGCGGGCCACCGCCCGGGCGCTCGAACTCCTCGACGCCGTCGGCATCCCCGACCCGCGCGGTGCCCTGCGCCGCCACCCGCACGAGTTCTCCGGCGGCATGCTCCAGCGCGTCGTCATCGCCGCCGCGCTGGCCGGCGAGCCCGAGCTGCTGATCGCCGACGAACCCACCACCGCCCTGGACGTCACCACCCAGGCCGAGGTGATCGCCGTCCTCACCCGGCTCCAGGCCGAGCGCGGCACCGGGCTGCTCTTCGTCACCCACGACCTGGAACTCGCCGCCGCCGTCTGCGACCGGATCCACGTCATGTACGCCGGGCGGATCGTCGAGACCCGGGCGACCGGCGACCTGTTCGCGCACCCGCGTCACCCCTACACCGCCGGGCTGCTCGCCTGCACCCCCCGGATCGACCCGGACGCCCCTGCGCCCAGACCGGTGCCCGGCCGCCCGCTCTCGCTCGCCGAGGCCCCGCCCGGCTGTGCGTTCGCCCCGCGCTGCGCCTTCGCCGAGCCGCGCTGCTCGGCCGAACCGCCCGCGCTCCGCCCGTCCGGCGACGGCCTCGCCGCCTGCCTGCGCGCCGACGAAGGGATCCTGCCCTGATGGATTCGACAGGACTGGTGGTCGAGGGGCTCCGCAAGGGCTTCGGCGGCCGGACGGTGGTGGACGGGGTCTCCTTCACCCTGCCGCCCGGCGGTGCGCTCGGCATCGTCGGGGAGTCCGGCTGCGGCAAGACCACCACCGCCCGCATCCTCGTCGGGCTGGAGGAGCCCGACGGGGGCACCGTCCACCTGGACGGCGCGGACCGTTCGGTGCGCCCGCGGGGACGCGCCGAACGGCTGGCCCGGGCCCGCGGCATCCAGCTGGTCTTCCAGGACCCGTACCTGTCGCTCGACCCGCGGATCCCGGTCGCCGACTGCATCGAGGAGGTGCTGCGGCTGCACTTCGCGCTCGACCGGGCCGGCCGCCGCCACCGGGTCGCCGAACTCCTCGACCAGGTCGGCCTCGGCGGGCGCGAGGCCGCCGCCCTGCCCCGCGCGCTCTCCGGCGGGCAGCGCCAACGCGTCGCCATCGCCCGGGCGTTGGCCGCCGAGCCGAAGGTGCTGATCCTGGACGAGGCGGTGGCCGCGCTCGACGTGTCGATCCAGGCGCAGATCCTCGACCTGCTCGCCGGGATCCGCCGGGAGTCCGGGATCGCCTTCCTGTTCGTCAGCCACGACCTCGCGGTGGTGCGGCACCTGACCGACGAGGTCGCGGTGCTGCGGGGCGGGCGCGTCGTCGAGGCCGGGCCGACCGTGCGGGTGCTCACCGAGCCCCGGCACGCCTACACCCGGCTGCTGCTCGACTCCGTTCCCCGGCGCGGGTGGGATCCGGGCCGGATCGCCGAGGGCCGCCGGGCCCTGGCCCGGGCCGAGCCGGCCTGAGGCACGCGGACCGCCGGGCCCCTTCAGTGGGGGAGGGGCCCGGCCCTGCGGGGAGTTCCCGCTACGCCACCGGGCGCGGCGGCAGGTCCGCCCCGGTGGTGGACAGCCCCCGGTACAGCCGTGCCAGGTATCCGCGCAGCTGGGCGGTCATGTCCACGGTCCGCGGATCGAGCACCCACTGGAGCTGCAGCCCGTCCATGACCGCGAGCAGCTGTCGGGCCTCGGCCGCGCAGTCCGTGTCGGGGCGCAGCTCGCCGCTGTCCACGCCCCGGCGCAGCGACTGCGAGGCGTCGTCGACCAGGGTGCGGTAGCGGCGGGCGAAGAAGGCGTGGGCCGGGTGGTCCGGGTCGCCGGACTCGCCGACCAGGGCGTTGAACATCCGGGTGCGGCCCGGGCGGCGGCTGTTGTGGTCGGTCAGGTCGAGGAGGCGGTGGAACCACTCGGCGACGCTGATGCACTCCTCCGCGAAGAACCGCTCGGTGTCGTGCTCGTCGCTCGCCTCCAGCACCGAGACCAGCAGGGCCTCCTTGGTGCGGAAGTGGTGCAGCAGCCCGCCCTGGGTGATGCCGACGTCCTTGGCGATCCGGGCCAGTGAGGTCGCGTGGAAGCCCCACTGGGCGAAGTGCTCGACGGCGGCGTCCAGGATGCGCGAGCGCCGCTCGTCGCCCACCGCGTACGTGCCGCGTGCCGCGCCCCTGCCGGTGTCACGGGTCGCCCACCCGTCCTTGACGTCCATGACCGTCACCTTAGTCAGTGTGCGGGCGGCGGGGCCCGTGTGGCCTGGGTCACAAGACGAAAACCTACTACCCACTCGGTTTTCATGGTTCGCTGGTGCCCACCCCGAGACGGCGCCCGAGCCGCCCGGTCGGCCCCCACCCGCCCGCCGACCGGAGCCGAGCCGCGCCGTCCCCCGGGATCCTCCCTCGACTTCCCGACGCACGGGACCTGTGGCCACCCAGGAGGCCGGTCATGACCACCACCGACACCGCCGTCGGCGCCCGGAGAACCGCGGCACAGCAGCCGCCCCCGATCGCCGGGGGCCGTCGGCTGCTGCCCATGCTCACCCTCGGCAACGCCGCGATGTACCTGGTCTACCTGGGCATCGGACAGGTCCTGCTGCCCGCCCAGATCGAACTGCTCGACCCGGAGGGAAAGGTCGGCAGCCTCGGCCTGGTCTCCGGCATCGCCGCGGTGTTCGCCACCCTCTTCAACCCGCTGGCCGGCCTGCTCTCCGACCGCTCCCGCCGCCGCAACCCGTGGATCCTCGGCGGCGGGCTCGCCGCCTTCGGCGCCCTCGCACTGCTCGGACAGGTCCGGACGATCCTGCTGGTCACCATCGCCTGGTGCCTGGTCCAGGCCGCGATGAACGTCTACCAGTCCGCGCTCACCGCGATCGTCCCCGACCGGGTCCCGGCCGAACGCCGGGGGCTCGCCTCCGCGATGGTCGGCATCGGCACCCCGATCGGCTCGGTGGTCGGTGTCACCCTTGCCACCCGCTACGTCCCGGACTCCGTCGGCACCGGCTACCTGGTGACCGGCGCGGTCATCGCCCTGATCGCGGTGCTGTTCACCGTGCTGGTCCGGGAGGCGAAGCTGCCGCCGGTGGAAGCGGTGCCGCTGCGCCGTCAACTCCTGACCTTCGCCGCGACCCTGCGGGTCGCGGACTTCCGCTGGGCCTTCATCGGCCGGTTCCTGATGATGCTCGGCTTCTTCGCCGTCTCGCTGTTCCAGTTCTACATCCTGCAGGACCACATCGACCTGCCCGACGGCATGGACGCGGCCGGCGCCCAGGCCGTGCTGGCGCCCGTCGACGCCGTCGCCACCCTGGCCGCCACCGCCCTCGGCGGCTGGCTCTCCGACCGGCTCGGGCGGCGCAAGCCGTTCGTCGCGGTCTCCTGCGTGCTGGCCGCCGTCACCATGGCCGTTCCCGTGGTGATGCCCGACTGGACCGGCATCCTGCTGTTCACCGTGCTGGCCGGGATCTCCTTCGGCTGCTTCATGGCCGTGGACACCGCGCTGGTCACCCTGGTGCTGCCGAGCGCCGACGACGCCGCCCGCGACCTCGGCGTGCTGAACATCGCCAACGCCGGGCCGCAGATCATCGCCCCGTTCGTCGCCTCGCTGGTCGTCGGCGCGGCCGGCTACGACGCCCTCTACCTGGCCGGGGCGCTGATCATCCTCGCCGGCGCGCTCGCGGTGGCCCCGATCAGGACCGTCCGCTGAAACCCCGTCCGTCCCGAACTCCCCTGGAGACCCCGCCCGTGCGCACCACCGCCGCCGTCCACCCGTACCAGGACCCGTCCCGGCCCGTCGACGAGCGGGTCGCCGACCTGTTGGCCCGGATGACCCTGGAGGAGAAGGCCGGCCTGCTCTTCCACACCATGATCCCGATGCACCCCGACGGCCGACCGGTCGAGACGGCGGACGGGGGCGACCCCGACTTCCCCGCCGACACCACGGGCCTGATCCGCGACCAGGGACTGAACCACTTCAACCTGGTCGGCACCGCGGGCCCCCGGCAGTTGGCCGAGTGGCACAACGCCGTGCAGGAGATCGCCGCCGGCACCCGCCTCGGCATCCCCGTCACCGTCTCCACCGACCCCCGGCACTCCTTTACCCTCACCATCGGTGCCTCCATCCAGGCCGGCGCCTTCTCCGCCTGGCCCGAGGCGATCGGCCTGGCGGCCGTCCGCGACCCCGAACTGGTCCACCGTTTCGCCGACATCGCCCGCCGGGAGTACCTGGCCGTCGGGCTGCGGGTCGCCCTGCACCCGCAGATCGACCTCGCCACCGAGCCCCGCTGGTCCCGCCAGACGGGCACCTTCGGCGCCGACGCCGCGCTCACCTCGGAGCTCGTCCAGGCCTACATCCGGGGCTTCCAGGGCGAGCGCCTCGGCCCGGACAGCGTCGCCACCATGGTCAAGCACTTCCCCGGCGGCGGGCCGCAGAAGGACGGCGAGGACCCGCACTTCCCGCACGGCAAGGAACAGGTCTACCCCGGCGGCATGCGGGACCTGCACCTCGCGCCGTTCCGGGCCGCGATCGCGGCCGGCGCCGCGCAGATGATGCCGTACTACGGCCAGCCGATCGGCACCGACTGGGAGGAGGTCGGCTTCGGGTTCAACCGGGGCGTGGTCACCGGTCTGCTGCGCGAGCAGCTGGGCTTCGGGGGCATCGTGTGCACCGACTGGGGGCTGCTCACCGACGACGAGATCTTCGGCGAGCCGCACCAGGCCAGGGCGTGGGGCGTCGAGCACCTCACCGTCGCCGAGCGCGCGGCCAAGGCGCTGGACGCGGGCGTGGACCAGTTCGGCGGCGAGGAGTGCCCCGAGGTGATCGTCGACCTGGTCCGCTCCGGCCGGATCGCCGAGCAGCGGATCGACGACTCGGTCCGGCGGCTGCTGCGCGAGAAGTTCGTGCTCGGGCTCTTCGACGAACGGCGGTACGTCGACCCGGACGCCGCCGAGGAGACCGTGGGCCGGCCCGAGTTCCGCGCCGCCGGGGCCGCCGCCCAGCGCCGATCGCTCACCGTCCTGGTCAACCGTGACGGCGCCCTGCCGGTCAGCCGGACCGCCCCCCGGCTCTACACCGAGGGCCTCGACCGATCCGTCGTCTCCCGCTACGGGCGCCTCGCCGCCACCCCGGCCGAGGCCGACCTCGCGGTGCTGCGGCTGTTCACCCCGTACGAGTACCGGGAGAACCGCTTCGAGTCGATGTTCCACTCCGGACACCTCGACTTCCCCGAGGCCGAGTCGGACGCGATCCTCCGGGTGCTCGACGCCGTCCCCACCGTCGTGCTGATCAACCTCGAACGGCCCGCCGTCATCCCGGAGATCGCCGAGCGGGCCGCCGCGCTGGTCGCCGACTACGGCGCGAGCGACGAGGCGATGCTCGACGTCGTCTTCGGCCGCGCCCGCGCCGAAGGCCGACTGCCCTTCGAACTGCCCCGCTCGATGGCCGCCGTCGAAGCCTCCCGCCCGGACGTCCCCCACGACACCGCCGACCCGGTCTTCCCGTACGGGGCCGGACTCGTGCTCTGACCACCCGCCGTCCCGTCACCCGCGATCCGCCGCCCGCCAGGAAGGGAACCCGCATGAGACCTCCCGCCCGAAGACTCGCCGCCCTCGCCACCGCCGCTGCCGTACTCGCCACCGCTGCCTCGGCCTCCGCCTCTGCGGCGTCCTCCACCCCCGCCGCCACCGCCCGCCCGTTGGCCGGCCTGCGAGTGCTGCTCACCAACGACGACTCGATGCGGGCCGTCAAGGCGTCGAACTCCGACGGCCTCGGACTGTACGAGCTGCGCCGCGCGCTCTGCGCCGCCGGAGCGGACGTCGTGGTGATGGCACCCTGGCAGGTGCGCTCCGGCGCGGGCACCGCCGTCACCAACGACGGCGTCCTGACCCTGAGCCGCCGCACCGACCTGCCCGCCGGCTACCAGGGCGACTGCGCCGGCACGCCGTCCGGCTCCCCAGTCTACGGGGTCTGCCTCGCGGCCGGCCCCTGCGGCCCCGACAGCCCGGGCGCCACGCCTGCCGACACCGTGAAGCTCGCCCTGAGGGCCGCCCTCGCCGCCAAGTCCGGCTGGACGAACGGCCCCGACCTGGTGGTCACCGGCATCAACTCCGGTCCCAATGTCAGCGCCCAGGTCAACGACTCCGGCACGGTCGGTGCCGCCCTGGCTGCCGTCGAGGAGGGCGTCCCGGCGCTCGCGTTCTCCTCGGCGGGCGACGACACCGGGGTGTTCTTCCCGCTCGCCGACTACCGGGCCACCGCCGACTTCGGCGCCCGCCTGATCGCCGGGCTCCGCGCCCGGGGCCTTCTCACCGCCCACTTCGCGCTCAAGGTCGACTACCCCGACGTCACCGCCGGAAGCCCGGCCAAGGCCCCCCGCTGGACCAGCGTCGGCCACGGGCGCGAGGTCTGGCACGCCTACCAGCCCAGCGGCGCCGACAGCTTCGCGATCACGCTCGGCGTGTGCGAGGAGCGGCCCGGCGACGCCTGCACCGAGACCGTCCCGGACGCCGACGCCACGGCCGTCCTGCGGAACGGGCACGTCTCGGTCACCCCCGTCACCGCCGACCGCACCTACGGCGTCCGTACAGTCGGCCCCCAGGAACTCAACCGGATCCGCCACTACATCGAGCACGACGCGCCGCGCCCGTGACGCCCACTGGAGGCACAGCATGACCACAGGACCGCAGGACCACCCGGTCGTCCCCACCTGCCGGGGCCCGGTGCGCGGGGAGCGTCGCGCGGACGGCAGCGTCCGGTTCCTGGGCATCCCGTACGCCCAACCGCCGGTCGGCGAGCTGCGGTTCGCCGCCCCGGTGCCGCCCCGGCCGTGGACCGAGGTGCTCGACGCGACCACCTACGGGCCGACCGCGCAGCGCCGTCCGTTCGGCGAGGTCACCACCATCCCCGAACCGACCGTCCCCGGCGCGGGAATCCTCAACCTCAACGTCTTCACCCCGGACCCCGCCCCGGCGGCCGGCCTGCCGGTACTGGTCTGGATCCACGGCGGCGGGTTCGTCGCCGGCTCCTCGGCGAGCCCGTGGTACGACGGCGCGGCCTTCAACCGGGACGGCGTGGTCGTGGTGTCGATCGGCTACCGGCTCGGGATCGAGGGCTTCCTGCACCTGCCCGACGCCCCCGACAACCGGGGCGTGCGGGACTGGATCGCCGCGCTGGAATGGGTGCGGGACAACATCGCCTCCTTCGGCGGCGATCCCGCGAAGGTCACCGTCGCCGG
Source organism: Kitasatospora sp. NPDC101235 (assembly GCF_044767505.1). Classification (NCBI taxonomy): domain Bacteria; kingdom Bacillati; phylum Actinomycetota; class Actinomycetes; order Kitasatosporales; family Streptomycetaceae; genus Kitasatospora; species Kitasatospora sp. NPDC101235. Next base: position 150,639 of record NZ_JBIWNZ010000013.1, on the reverse strand, counting down.
ACAGTCCGCCGGCGGCGGCGCCGTCCAGACGCTGCTCGCGACGCCTGCCGCCCGGGGACTGTTCCGCGCGGCGATCTCGGCCTCCGGTGCGGTGATGCGCCCGCAGGACCGTGCCGTGGCCGAGGCCGTCAGCCGGGCCTTCGCCGAGCGCGCCGGCGTACCCGCCACCGTGGCCGCCCTGCGGGACGCCACCGACACCGAACTGCTCGCATTCCAGGACGCGCTCGACGCCCCCGGCCCGGACCGCGACGAGCTGCCCCCGCTGCTCCTCGCGCCCTTCGCCGACGGCGAGTTGGTGCCCAGGCCGGTGCCGCAGGCGCTCGCCGACGCGGACGTCCCGCTGCTGCTCGGCTTCACCGCGCAGGAGTTCGCCGCCCCGACGGCGGAGGAGGCCCCAACCCCGCCCCCGGAGGGCGAGCTGCTCGGCCTGCTGGGCGCGTTGGGCCTGGACGACGGCCGGGCCGCGCGCTTCCTCACCGAGCGGCCGGGAGCGGCCGGCGGCGACGCGATCACCGACTGGCTGTTCCGCGCACCGGCCCTGGCCATCGCCGAGGCCCGCGCCGAACGTGAACGACCCACCTGGCTCTACCAGTTCGACTGGTCCGGCACCGCCCCGGGCCGTGCCGGGCAGGCCTACCACTGCACCGACCTGCCGTTCGCCTTCGACCTGCTGGACGCCGAGGGCGTGGCGGCGGCCCTCGGCGCCGAGCCGCCGCAGGCGCTGGCCGACGCCGTCCACGGGGCCTGGGTCGCCTTCGTCCGCGACCTCGACCCGGGCGCGGCCTGGCCCGCCTACCGGGACGGCCGCGCCACCATGCGCTGGCACGCCGAACCCCGGGTGGAGCGCGACCCGCTGCGCGGCGTCCGGGACATCTGGCTCTCCTGAGGGCCGTCGGTGCCGTCCCGGCCGGGGCGAGGATGACAGTGCCGCGTGGCAGAGTTCGCCCCATGAACATCACTACCACCTTGCACAGTTGGGACGAGTCCGTGGCGCTCTTCGAGCGCCGCGGACTGCCCGTCTCCTCGTACGAGAACCTCTACGAGGAGGAGTACGACGTCCACTCCGGCGCCCTGTCGGTCGAGGGGCACCTCGACCTCGACGCCGCGCAGCCGGAGGGCACCGGCTACATCGTCGACGACGACCCCGACGACGTGCGCGGCTTCGACGCCCCCGGCGTCCACGGCGGCCGGCTGCTGCGCCGCATCGAGGCCGGTCTGCCCGTCACCCTGGCCGCCGGGCGTGCCTAGTCGGCGGCGGTCGGCCGTCGCCGGACGGGACCGTGTGAGCGACCACCCGCCCGCGTGACGCAGACTGGGAGCGAGAATGTTTCAGACGGAGGATGAATCACATGGCTGACCGGCCCTTGACACTGATGGCAGTGCACGCCCACCCCGACGACGAGGCCACCGGGACCGGAGGCGTCCTCGCCCGCTACGCGGCGGAGGGCATCCGCACGGTTCTCGTCACGTGTACGGACGGCAGGTGCGGTGACGGACCGGGCGGGGTCAAGCCGGGCGAGCCCGGGCACGACCCGGTGGCCGTCGCCGCGATACGCCGGCAGGAACTGGAGGCCAGCTGCGAGGTTCTGAAGGTCAGCCACCTGGAACTGCTGGAGTACGCCGACTCCGGGATGATGGGCTGGGCGAGCAACGACGAGCCCGGGTCGTTCTGGGGCACGCCGGTGGCGGAGGGCGCCGCCCGCCTCGCCGAACTGATGCGGCACTACCGGCCCGACGTGGTCGTCACCTACGACGAGAACGGGTTCTACGGCCACCCCGACCACATCCAGGCCCACCGCATCACGATGGCGGCGCTGGAGCTGACCGACCTGACGCCGAAGGTCTACTGGACGACGGCGCCGCGCTCGGCCATGCAGCGGTTCGGGGAGGTCCTGCGCGAGGCCGGCGCGGACTGGGAGGCCCCGGACCCGGCGGAGGCGGGCGAGATGCCCGAGATCGGTCTGCCCGACGAGGAGATCACCACCTGGGTGGACACCACCGCGTTCGGCGGCCGGAAGTTCGACGCCCTGGCCGCGCACGCCAGCCAGGGCGAGAACATCTTCTTCCTGAAGATGGGCAAGGAGCGGTTCACCGAGCTGATGGGCGTGGAGACCTTCGTGCGGGTCAAGGACACCACCGGCGCGGCCGTTCCCGAGAACGACCTCTTCGCCGGCCTGCGCTGACCCCGGAGCAGCGGTGTGCCGGCTGCGAGGCGGGTTGGCCTCGCAGCCGGCACGGGGTGGACGTGGTGTCCCTGGGCGGATCCCGTCAGAGCAGCACGCTGGCGGCGATCGGGAGCGCCGTCTTGAGGAAGCTCAAGAAGTTGTCGGCCTCGACGCCGGGGGCGTCGCCCAGGGTGCCGCCGGTGCGGCCGGTGCGGTCGATCGGCGGAGCGAGCTTCGGGAGCTGCGGGGTAGGGGTCCACGCCCGGTACTCCTGGCGGACGTCTTCCACGGTCATGGTCGTTCTTCCCTTCGTGCGGGGTGGTTCCGTCGGCCGGGCGGCTCGGGGCGGACCTGCTCGCAGGCCCGGGGCGGAACCGTCCGGGACGGCTGGCAGGGGTCAGATCAGTCCTCCGATCGCGGGGGGTGGGGCCGGCATGCAGCCGGGGGTGGGGGCACCGTCGCAGGCCCAGGGGCCCGGGTCCGCGAAGCTGGGGCCGTAGAATCCCCCGGGGCCGTCCATGATCAGTGTGATCGGGTTCTCGGCGGACGCCGCGCCCTCCTTGGCGGGGGCGATCACGGCGGCGGACGGCGGCGGGCCGGTGGTGAATCCGAGGGCCACACTCACGGGCGGTATGACCGGCTGCGGGCTGTCATCGACGCTGACGACTTCCTTGATCACCTTCAGATAGGCGTCGTACCCCTTCGTGCGGTCGATCGACGGCACCTGGGGCGGCGGCTGCTCGTACATGGTCCTGTCTCTCCTGTCCGGTGCTCCGGTGGCCGGTCGTGCGTGGCGGCGTCACCGGGCGGGGTGGCCGGCGACAGACCGGTCGGGGCCCGTCGCCGGCACGGGGTGCCTCATCAGAAGAACGACCCGAGCGCGTCCAGGCCGCCGCTGATGACCTTGCTCCAGTCGACCTTGTCGGCCTCGACGCCGGGGGAATCGCCCAGGGTGGCGCCGGTGCGGCCGGTGCGGTCCACCGGCGGGGCCAGCTTCGGGAGCTGCGGAGTGGGGGACCACGTCCGCCGCTCCTCACGGAATTCTTCGTTGATCATTTCTGCTCATCCCTTCTCGTGGTGCCGTTGCACTCCGTCCTTCGTCGGTCCGTCGGGGCGGGCCGTCAGAGGGCGGCGTAGCACATGCCCCGGGCCGCGCCGGTGAGATCGGCGCAGACCGACCTGGCCGGTGCGACGCCCGGGTCGCCGGGCAGCCGGCCGGCTTCGGCCCGGCCGTCCCTGCGGACCGGTGCGGCGAGGACCGGCAACTTGGGCGTGATCCTGGGGAGCGCTGCGGGGGTTTTCATGATCCGCCTCCTCCTGGCGGGTGGCGTGGGGGCGTCCCGCCGGCGTGGGCACCGGCGGTGCCGGGGGCTCAGGACTCGAGGAACTGGTGGGGCGGGTCCAGGGGGACGGGGAACTCGCCGCTGACGTCCATCGTGAACAGCATGCTGACCCGCGCGCGCCGGTCGTTCTCGGGATCGAAGAAGGTCACCTTCACGTCCTGGCAGTCCGATCCCATGCGGCAGTACGGGCTCTTCGCGACGGAGATGGTGTCGATGCAGTAGAGGGAGATCGGGCTGCCGGACTGCGTCACGGTGCTGGGGACGCTCTGGCCCAGCAGCATGGCCGTGCTGATCGGGCCGGCGACCGAGAACGCGTTCGTCCCGGCGGAGTTGAGCGCCCGGTCGGCGGAGGTCTGTCCGAGGTTGCGGAACTGGTAGTAGACCTTGTCGAGGAACGCGTCTATGGTCTTGCGGACGTAGTCCTCGGGGACCGTCAGCGTCTCATCGTGGGCGTGCGCCAGGACGGCCTCCACCACGGCGTCCACCAGCTGCTTCTGGCGCCAGATGAAGATGCCACGGCTCTTGACCTCGACGACGGGCACGACCTGCCCGGAGAACAGCCGGACGGTCCGGTCGGTCAGTCGGCCGGGTATCGAGATCCGGGAGATGTAGCCCTTCTCGTCCGTCTGGAAGTGCTGGCCGAAGTACGCGTCCCGGAACGACCGGTAGACCGTGGACACCGGGGGAGCGGGCGCGGCGAGTGCCATCAGGGCGTCCGCGAGCTTGTCGTGATCGGTGGTGATCGCCACCACCTCCTCCTTCGTGGCCCCGAGGGGCACGAGGGGGGTACTGGTCCAGTCCATGCCGGCGGCGGGTTCGGCCTCCATCGCATAGATCGGCGTGCTGTCCATGTTCAGCGTCCAGGTGACCTTGTCGGAGGCCCATGGATTGACGGTCAGGTACTTGTGCAGCTGCTCGGCGTCGTAGGGGTTGGCGGGCCGTTCCGTCGTCACACCCGGTTGGCCTTCGACGGGCTGCTCGACGGGGTCCATCAGCTGGCGGAAGCTGTCCCGGTTGGCCTCGGTCAGGAAGTCCACGCCGACCTGGCCGATCGCGAACACCAGCGGGCGGTTGTTGGTGGAGGCACAGGAGGGCCGGACGCCTCCCGCCGGTGCGCCGCCCGACGGCCCGGCCCCCGACGGCCCGCCGCCCTGGCACGCGCAGGGGGCCGCCGGGGCCTGGCCGAGCGCCGTGGCGCCGACAGGGGGCGCGGGCGGGGCCTGGGCGGGCGCGGCCACCGGTACGGGCGGCGGGACGGAGGCGGGGCTCACGGGCTGCGCGCCCGCGGCGGTGGCGCCCGTCAACCCGGCGGCTGCGGCCGGGGGGACGGCTTCGTACGGTGCGGTCTGTGCGGCCGGTGCGGCCTGGAAGGCCTGGACGGCCTCCGGGCCCACTGCGGCCTGGGCAGCAGGGGCCGCCTGCGCGGCCGGTGCGGCCTGGGCGGCTTGAACGGCCTCTGCGGTGGCGACGGGAACGCTCTGGGTGTCCATGGTGCTGGCTCCCTCGTGCGAGTCGTAAGGGGAGGTCCCGAGCAGTGAGGGTGCGCCGGCCGTGGCGACCCCGACCTCGGGGGAGTGGGTGGTGCGGGGGGTGCCCTCGGCCGTGGTCCCGGCACTGGCCGGATGCTCCGCCAGGTCTCCTCGGGTGATCAGCTCGTACGCCCGGGCCGCGTCCAGGTGGCCGACCAGCCGGCGTCGGCACTCCGGTGCGTCGGCGGGTGCACAGGGCACGGATCGAGCGCCCCGCAACAGGGCCTGGCCGGCAGCCCGAGGGTCGGGCGGGTGTCCCGCGCGCACCTGCGCGCCGACCAGCACGGCAGCGACCCCGGACACCAGCGGTGTGGCGAAGCTGCTGCCGGTCAGGCCCGTGCTCCCCCCTCCCGGGGCGGCGGCCTCGACGTCGCGCCCGGGGGCGAGAAGGCCGTGGGTGGCGTACGCGGAGCCCCAGTTGCTGATGTCCAGCGGTTCGCCGTCGGGTCCGGCCGCGCCGACAACGAGCACCGTCGGGACGGCGGCCGGCACCTGGGCGCAGTCGCAGCCGTCGTTGCCGGCGGCCGCGACCACCAGGACCCCGCTCTCGTCGCACAGCCGCAGCGCACGCTCCAGCAGGGGGTCCGGCTGGGCGTCCCGGCTGAGTTCGCCGCCGCTGATGTTGATGACGTGCGCCCCCTCCTGCACGGCGCGTTCGACGGCCCGGGCCAGGTCCAGTTGGGGCACCCGTCCCTCGCCCTCGTCCGTGAAGACCGGCAGGATCAGCCCGCGGCACCGCGGGGCGATCCCGGCCACCGGGCTGCCGGGCCGGCCGAAGAGCAGGCCCGCGACATGGGTGCCGTGCAGCGACATCGGGCCGGCGCCGGCCGGTTCGGCGACGAGCGTGTCCAGCCGGGTGAGGTCCGCGCCCTCGAAGCAGGGGTGCGACAGGTCGACGGGACCGTCCAGGACGGCGATGCACACGGCCGGGTCGCCGAGGAGTTCGCCCTCGGGGGCGCGGACGTCGCGCAGCACCGATCTGGCCTTCATACGGCATCGCCTTTCTCGGTGTCGGGCGGGGGCACCGGGGGCGCCCCGGCGAGCGGTGGGTCGTGCCGCGGCCGGACGGTCGCACCGTGTTCGGCGGTGGTCGTCGGTCGCCCTGCCACGAAGGCCCGCAACAGGTGGTGCCAGTCAACGGGCCGGTCGTCGCACGGATGTGCCGGGACCGTCACGGCCGGCGGGCGGGTGCCGTCGCGGGCACGTCGCGCCCGCGTGGCGAACCTGTCGCGGCCGTCCTCAGCGCCACGGACCGGGGGATGCGCGCAGGGTGACCGTCGGTCGGCCCGCGGACCGCGCCGTGTACCCGCGACGAACCGACGGTTCCGCCAACACCCGTTCGGGGGCGGCCCATTGGAGTGGCGGTCGGCCGGCGGCGGGGCGCGGTCGTGACGGTCGGCGACGGTGGCCGTGACGCTCGGGCGACGTCACCGCGAGGCCTGGCCAACGTCCTTGCGACACCTGAGCGACGGTGATCCGGGGGCGGACGGACACGGCGGTGACAGGCCTCGGCCGCAACCGGGGCGCGCCCGAACGGGTGCGGGCAACGGGTTGTCGCGGCAGAGTGGGGGTGTGTCGTGGGACAGCCCGGGAATCGAGCTCTTGCGGGGCTTCGAGGCCACCGGCGGGGGACACCGCCTCTCCCTCCCGGTGAGTGCGCAGCACCTGCTGGCCTTCCTCGCCCTGCACGACGGCGGCGTCCAGCGCGGCGCGGTCGCCGAACGGCTCTGGCCGGACTGCACGCAGTACCGCGCGGCTGCGAACCTGCGCACCGCCCTGTACCACGCGAGGCGGCGCGGCCGGGCCATACCGATCGAGAGCCCCGGGCAGTGGCTCCGCCTCGCGCCCGCCGTCCGGGTGGACCTGCGCTCCGCGCGCCGCTCCGCACGACAAGTCGTCGCCGGGCTCGACCAGTTGCCGGTCAGCTGCGACGAACTCGTGGACGACCTCACCGCCGAACTCCTGCCGGGCTGGGAGGAGGAGTGGTTGACCCTGGAGCGCGAGCGGTGGGATCAGCTGCGGCTGTACGCCCTGGAGGGTCTGGCTCACCAACTGTGCGATGCGGAGCGCTACTTGTCGGCGATCCAGGCCGCGCTGGCGGCGATCTCCATCGACCCCGTCCGTGAGACGGCCCACCGGATCGTGGTCGAAGTGCACCTCGCCGAGGGAAACCTCGCCAGCGCGCTGCGCTCCTACCAGCACTACCGCTCGTTCCTGCAGCGGGAACTCAACGTCGTCCCCTCGCCGAAGATGACCGGACTGGTGCGGAACCTCCAGCGGATGTGACGCCGCGGGGAGGGCGAAGCGCGGTGCCGGTCGACCGCGCCGGTCACCGGAAGAATCGGTGCTGACGGCGTGGTTGTCGTCCGGTGTTCACCTGTCGGTTGCCCGACGGTCGCCGGCATGCGCGCGTCCATCGCGGAGGTGTGCGCTCCCGGGCCCGGCCCAGGCCGATACGGCCCGCTCGGGGTGGTCGCAGGACCGCCACAGCGTGGGCCGCTGCTGTTCCAGCGCTGTTCAACCGGGCGTTCCTGACTGTGCCCGATCAACCCCTTAGGTTCCCTGGGGAACTGCGAGAAGGGGCCATGAAGGACACGCAAGCTGCCGTACGGGCACGGGGACTGACGAAGTGTTTCGGTGACGTCGTGGCGCTCGACGCCGTCGGGCTGGAGCTGGCACCCGGGCGGATCCACGGGCTGGCCGGGCCGAACGGTGCCGGGAAGACCACGCTGCTCGGGCTGCTGCTCGGGCTGGCCGTCGCCGACGGCGGCGAGCTGGAGGTGCTGGGCAGACCGGTCGGCCGGGCGCTGCCGGCTCCGCACGCAGTGGCCGGCTTCGTGGACGGGCCCGGGCTCTACCCGTCGCTGACCGCGCGGAAGAACCTGGCCGCGCTGGCGAGGCTGCGCGGGCAGGACACCCGGGCGGGCCGGATCGACGAGGTACTGGCCGAGGTCGGGCTGACCGAGGTCGCCGACGACCGGGTGCGGGGCTTCTCGCTGGGCATGCGGCAGCGGCTGGGACTGGCCGCGGCGCTGCTCACGGACCCCCGGCTGCTGGTGCTCGACGAGCCGTCCAACGGTCTGGACCCGGCCGGCAAGCAGCACGTGCACGGCGCACTGCGGCGGCTCGCGGCCGACGGGGTGACGGTGGTGCTGTCCAGCCACCGGATGGACGACCTGGAGGCGCTCTGCGACGAGGTCACCATCCTGGCCGCCGGGCGGGTCCGCTTCTCCGGCCCGCTCGGCGAGCTGGCCGCGGAGAACCGCGAGCTCGACCACCGGCTGCTCACCTCCGATCCGGCGGCCGCGCGACGGGTGGCCGCCGGGGCGGCCGGGGTGAGGGTCCCGGCGCAGGCCGAGGCGGGTCGCGCGGCCGAGGCACTGGTGGTGCACGCGTCGGGGCAGGCCGTCGAGGAACTGGTGACGGCGCTGGTGCACGCGGGCGTCCGGGTGCGCGAGGTCGCACCGGTGGCCCCGGCCCTGGAGGCGGCGTTCCTCGCCCTGACCGAGCAGCAGGAGGACGGGCAATGAGCACGATCACGGCCGGGCGTACGGTGGCCGCCGCCGGCGTCGCCCCGGGGGCGCGCCCGGTGCCGGTGGGACGGGTGTACCGCTTCGAGCTGGTCAAGCTGCTGTCGCAGTGGCGGATCCGGCTGCTGATGCTGGCCTGCTGGAGCGCGCCGGGCCTGTTCGTGACCGCGGTGGCCCAGCAGGGGACGCTGCCCTCCGACACCCTGTTCGGCCGCTGGATGCACGCCACGGGCTGGGCCGGCCCGCTGGTGGTGCTGGGCTTCGCGGGCTCGTGGGCGCTGCCCCTGCTGACCTCCGTGGTCGCGGGCGACGTGTTCGCCGCCGAGGACCGGCTCGGGACCTGGCGGCACCTGCTGGTGACGGTCCGCTCGCCGCGGCGGATCTTCGCGGCGAAGGCGCTGGCCAGCGCCACCGTGATCGTGCTGCTCGTGGCCGGACTGGTGGCGTCGAGCACGGTCGGCGGGCTGGCGGCGGTCGGCGACGAACCGCTGATCGGTGTGGACGGACACCTGCTGTCGCCGTCGGACGCGGCCGGCAGCGTGCTGCTGGCCTGGGCGTGCGCGCTGGCGCCCACCCTGGCGCTGGCGGCGCTTGGGCTGCTCGGCTCCGTCCTGCTGGGCCGCTCGCCGATGGGGCTGCTGGTCCCCGCGCTGGCGGCGGTCGCGATGCAGCTCGCGCAGGTGCTGCCGCTGCCGGTGGCGCTGCGCCTGGCGCTGCCCGGCTACGCCTTCGTCTCCTGGAACGGGCTGTTCGCCGACCCGGGCCGGCTCGACGAACTGCTGATCTCCGTCGCCGTCAGCCTGGTCTGGGCCGCGGTCGCCACCGCGGCGGCCCACCTGCTCTTCGTCCGGCGGGACTTCACCACCGGCAGCGAGGACGGGGTGGGGCGCCGCACACTCTGCTTCGGAGTGCTGCCGCTGGCCGGGCTGCTCGCGCTGACCTCCGGCGCGGTCGCGGTGGCCACACCCTCGACCGGTTCGGGGATCTCGCAGGCGAAGGTGCAGCAGGAGGTCGCCACCGTGTTCGCGCACCTGTACCGGCTGCAGACCGAGCAGCTGCACCGCCCCGCCGTGACGGAGGCCGAGCTGCGGGCCACCGCGGCCTGCCGGCGGGGCGACGGCCAGGTCGACCCGGAGGGGCCGGGCAACGACTGGCGCTGCGTGGTCACCTGGCACCTTCCCGGGACGGACGCGCCGGGGACGGCGGTCTACCAGCTCGACGTGGCCTCGGACGGACGGCTGATGGCCGACGGCGACGGTCCGAAGGAAGTGAACGGCTACTTCCTGGTGCACACCCCGACCGGGGACGCACCGAACCCGCTGTGGCAGTTCGACGGTCACGTCGGGCTGCTCGCTTCCCCACCGAACACAGCGGACGCAACGAATCCGACCGATCCAACGAAGGGCTGACGCCATGCAGGTGACGCGTCGTCGACGCAGCCGGAACGACCGCCTCGTCCTCCTCGGCCGCCGGGTGGGCCGCCGGGCCACGCTCGCCACGGCGTGCATCACGGCGGTGGCCGTGGCCACCGGCACGGCTTTCGCGGCCACTCACCAGTTCGGCACGGACCAGGTGGGCCAGACCACCGCCGACGGCCTGGTCGCCTCCAGCGACCAGTACCTCGCCCCGTACGGCAGCCGGCAGGTCCTCAACAACGGCAAGCTGATGGGCTCCACGGTCAGCCCGGACGGCGGCCACCTGGCCGCCGCGGTCGCCGACGGGGACGCGGCGCTGGTCGTGGTGGACCTGAAGACCGGGAAGGTGCAGCAGCGCGTCGGCACCAACAAGGCGGACGAGCTGCGCATCCCCAACGGCTCGGTCGGCCAGGAGTCCCCGGTCTACTCGCCGGACGGCAAGCAGCTGTGGCTGGGCCAGCTCGACGGCTACACCCGGTTCACCGTCAAGCCCGACGGCACGCTGTCCGCCCCGGTGGCGGTGAAGATCCCGGCCGACGGGGAGAAGCACGCGCTGGCCTCCGGGGCGGTGTTCTCGGCCGACGGTTCGACGGTGTACGCCGCTGTCAACGGGCAGAACCGGCTGGTCGCGATCGACGCGGCGACCGGCGCGATCAAGCAGAGCTGGACGGTCGGCAACGCGCCGCGCGGCGTGGTGCGGGTCGGCCAGAAGCTGTACGTCTCCAACGAGGGCGGGCGCGCGGCCACCGCCGGGGACAGCACGATCAACTCCTACGGCACCCAGGTGCCGGCCGACCCGGAGACCGCCGCCACCACCACCGGCACGGTCAGCGTGATCGACCTCGCCAACCCGGCCGCCCCCGTCGGCACCATCACCGTCGGCCTGCACCCGACCGCGCTGTACGCGAAGAACGGCGTGCTGTTCGTCGCCGACACCGCCTCCGACGAGGTGTCGGTGATCGACACCGCGCACGACAAGGTCGTCCAGACCATCTCCACCAAGCCGTGGCCGGAGGCCTCCGTCGGCTACGAGCCGACCGCCATGACCCTCACCGAGGACGGCCGGCTGCTGGTCACCCTCGGCCGGGCCAACGCGGTGGCCGTCTACCGCTTCACCGGTGCGCAGGAGCCGGTGAGCTACGTCGGCCTGCTGCCCACGGACTACTTCCCGGCGGAGATCGCCACCGTCGGCTCGAAGGTGATCGTTTCCAACACCCGTGGCATCGACGCCCGGCGGCCCAACAGCGCCGGCGCCCACAAGACCCACGACACCACCTCCAGCCTCACCCAGTTCACCCTGCCGAGCGACAGGGAGATCCGCTCGCAGACCGCCAAGGTGTTCCGGCAGAACGGCTGGACCAACAACGCGGTCAAGCTGGCGAACGGCCACAAGGCGAAGGAGGAGGTGGTGCCGAAGCGGATCGGCGACCCGTCGCCGATCAAGCACGTCTTCCTGATCGTCAAGGAGAACCGGACCTACGACCAGGTCTTCGGGGACGTCGCCGAGGGCAACGGCGACCCCAAGCTGGCCCAGTTCGGCGCCAACGTGACGCCCAACCAGCACGCGCTGGCCGAGCAGTTCGGGCTCTACGACAACACCTACGACATCGGCACCAACTCCGCCGAGGGCCACAACTGGCTGATGCAGGCGGACAACCCGGAGTACACCGAGTCCTCGGCCGGCGAGTACGAACGCAGTTACGACACCGAGGACGACGCCCTGGGCCACCAGCGCTCCGGCTTCCTGTGGACGGGCGCGCAGGCGGCGGGCAGGACGGTGCGCGACTTCGGCGAGTTCCACCAGTTCCTGGACAAGCCCGCCGACGCCACCTGGCAGAACCTGTACTGCGACGCCAGGACCATGGACGAGACCGGGCAGGGCAGTGCCTACGCCCTCAAGTCCTCCTCGCCGATCCCCTCGCTCAACAGCGTCTCGGTGCCCGGCTTCCCGAAGTTCGACACCGACGTGCCCGACCTGTACCGCTACCAGGTCTGGAAGCAGGACTTCGAGAAGAACGGCCCGGCGAACCTCAACATGCTGTGGCTGTCCAGCGACCACACCGGCGGTCCGGCGAGCCCGGCAGCCCAGGTCGCCGACAACGACCTGGCCACCGGGAAGATCGTCGACGAGATCACCCACAGCGAGTACTGGAAGGACTCGGCGATCTTCGTCGTCGAGGACGACTCCCAGGCGGGCCTGGACCACGTGGACGGCCACCGCGCCCCGATCCAGATCATCAGCCCCTGGGCGCAGCACGGGGCCGTGGACAGCCGTTACTACTCGCAGATCACGATGATCCGCACCATCGAGCAGATCCTCGGCATCCGCCCGATGAACCAGAAGGACAGCGCGGCCAGCCCGATGACCACGGCCTTCACCGACCGGCCGGACTACACGCCGTTCACCGCGGTGCCCAACCGGACCGCGCTGACCGACGGCCTGAAGACGCCGCCCTCCTGCGGCCTCGACGTGCCCGGGGAGCAGGACCTCCGGGCGGCCGCGGCACCGGCCACGATCGCACCGCCGGCGGCGGAGTCGGCCGTCGCGGCCCAGTGGGACGCCTGGAAGTCGCACCAGCGGCTGACCGGCCCGAACGCGGCGCCGGACCGGGCCAACCCGGCGCAGATGGAGCACCTGGTCTGGTATCAGACGCACAACTGGACCACGCCGTACCCGGGCGAGGGCGCGATCCTCGCCCCGGACGACGTGCCCGGCGCCTACCTGCCGTCGCCGGAGAACGACGGCTGACGCTCCGCTCTTCCGGTACGGCCACCGCGCCGGCACCGGGAGCCGAGCCACGCCCGCACCGGGGACCGCCACCGACCGGCGGCGGTCCCCGGTGCGGGTGGTCACGGTCCGGCACCGGGCCTCCCTCCGGCAGACGGACGGCGCACCGGCCGCACCGGCCGGCCCGGACCGGATCCGCTCCGGTCGCTGTGGCCGAGGTGGAACCGGGTGGACGTGCCGTACCCTGGCCGCGCGAGGCCGCGCTCCGGTGGCTACGGCGCGGGCAGGAGGACTGAGCTGGTGGCTGACCGCATGACGCGACGGTGGCTGGTCGTGCTCGCCGGTACCTGGTCGGCCTTCGCGGTGATCGCGGCCATGGTGGCCGCCAACGACTGGGCACCGTTCGCCTTCGAGCAGGCCGCCATCGACTGGAGTACCGCACATCGGCCACCGCTCGCCCGAGCCGTGGCCATGGTCGTCACCTCCCTCGGCACCGGCGTGGTTCCCTACCTCCTCGCCCTGGCCGCAGGCGTCGTCACCGCCCGGAACCCCCGGACCGCCGGATCGCCGAGGCCCCGGTGGACGGTGGCACGGGCGCTGCTGCTGCCCGTGGTGTGGCTGGCGCTGGGACAACTGCTGCGCCAGGGCCTGATGCACGCCTTCGGCCGGCCCCGGCCACCCGAGACGGACTGGGCGTTCACCGCCTCCGGCTTCGCCTTCCCCTCCGGGCACGCCTTCACGTCCGCCCTCAGTGCCGGTCTGCTGGCGCTCGCCCTCGCCCTCGCCCGCGCGCGTCCCTCCGCCACCCGCACGGCCGCCGCCGGCGCCGTGCTGTTCGCGGGCGTGATCGGCCTGAGCCGCATTTACCTCGGCGTGCACTGGCCGCTGGACGTCCTCGCCGGCTGGCTGCTCGCCGCCGGCTGGCTGGCCGGCGGAGCCGCACTCTCCTCGTTCCTGCCGGAGCAGAAGGAGCGGTCCGGCTCGACAAGGGCTCCGTAGCCGGACCGAGCCGTCCCAGGTGCCCACCCAGGAGGCCTTCGGCGTGGAAGTCACCCACTCCGGCTTCGACGGAGGGGCGATGGGGGCGTCAGGAAGCCTCAGCCGGACGTGCGTGGGCGGATCGCGTCGCGCAGGAGGAGCGTGGTGGTCACGCTGCTCAACCCGGTCAGGGCGATCGCGAGGCCGACCGGGAGGAATTCCGCGAACACGCCGAAGACCAGGGGGCCGATCCCCTGGATGGTCATGGTGGTGGTGTTGAGCAGTGCGAAACCCTGTCCCTGGAGGTCGGACGGGACGGCCTCCAGGAAGCGTCGCTGCAGGCCGAGCAAGTAGGCGGATCCCATGCCGGTGATCGTGTACACCGCGGCGATCGCCGGATGCGGCAGGTCCAGGATCAGCGCGATCGGGGGCGTGCCCATCACCAGCAGCAATGGCAGGACGAGCCGTTCCCGGGCGGCAGGCGCGAACGCTCGCCCGACCACGACGTCGCCGATGAGCATTCCGACCGACGTGGCTGCCAGGAGGATGCCGGTCTCCGTCGGGCTGAACGCACGCTGCGCGGAGTACGGGATGAGCAGGCTCCCTGCTGCGGCCAGGTACGCGGCGGGCAGGCACTGGACCATGATCAGCTGCATGACCCCGGGGGCGGCGGCGAGTGCGGCGTTACCCTGCAAGGTCTTTCGCACGATCGACCCGCCCGCCACGACCGACCCGCCCGCGCGGACCACCTCGGTGTGTGACAGGAACAGACGGCTGATCACCGACGCGAGCAGGTGCGCCCCCGCGGTGACCAGCATCGTCCGATCCACGCCCAGCCACACGACCAGCGCCCCACCGGCGGCCATGCCCACCATCTGCGCCGAAACCGCGACGAGGTAGGACAGCGAACGTCCGAGCACGTACGTGTCGCCGGTGAGGACCTCCGCCAGGACTCGGCCCGCGGCCCCGGTGGTGACCGGTGTCAGGCAGGCCACGGCCGCGACGAGGAGCAGGCTGACCGCGACCGGGAGGTGTCCGAACGCGAGCAGCAGCCCGACCGCGCACTGGAGAGCGTAGCCCGCGGTGATGAGGGTCCGCGGTGAGAACCGGTCCGCCATCGCGGCAAGGAACAGGCCGCCCGCGGCCTGGGGGAGGAAACCGATCGTCATCGCCATCGCCGTCAACAACGGAGAGTTGGTCTGGCTGAACACCAGCACCGCCAGTGCGACGGACCGCAGCGTGTCCGACATGACGCCAAGCAGCCGACCTGCGAATATGGCACGGAACTGTGGGACCGCGAAGACCTGGCCGTAGGTGGCCTTCGCCGTGAACGTGTCGGTCATGAGCAGGATGCTCCCGAAGCTTTCTTGGGCCGGACCGCGCCTGCCGGTTGATCGCGGTGAGATGGGTCGGAGCTGTCCCGCAACCGCAGGGGTGTGAGGGCCGGCTCCTGTGTACCGGACGTCATGGGAAGAGAAGGCCGGCGCCCTTTTCGACGCAGAGCCGTGGGACGACCGTCGGTTGTCGGGCGCCGTCGAGGTGCTGTCGAAGAAGTGGGTCGCCGGTCTCGCCCTCCCCTTGTTCGTCGAGTGGGCCAAGGATCAGTCGGAAAACGTGACGTCTGCAACCGAATAATCCCGCGGTGGCCGGTGTCATCACGGCGTCAGGCTCGCCCCGGAAAGCCCCGTTCAGCGGACTGAGCCCGCGTCTGTACGGCCCGCCGGCGAAGCGATGGACCCGGCCGACCGGTGCTGGTCGGACCGGGTCCAGCCGGGACGGGTGCCGGTGTGGTGGGCGGTGCGGTGCGGGCCCGGGCGGTAAGACATGGGGATGCGACAGAACCTGAATCACCATCGGGACCACGGCGACGGCCGGCCGGGCCGCCTCCCCGGTGTTCGGGCGACGATCGGTAGCGTCGCCGGCCAGGTGTTCCTGGTGCAGGTGCTGATCGTCGTCCTGCTGGTCACGGCGGCGGTGGTCGCACTGGTGTTGCAGGCCCGCGCCAGTCGGCGGCAGGAGGTGCGGGCCCGGTCGCTCGCCGCCGCCGAGGCTTTCGCGCACGCCCCCGGCCTGGTGGCCGCGCTCCAGGCGCCCGACCCGACGGCGACGCTCCAACCGCTGACCGAGGCAGCCCGGGGCCCGGCCGGCCTCGACTTCATCGTCGTCATGAACCGCGACGGCGTCCGGTACACCAATCCGCTGCCAGACGAGATCGGGAAGCCCTTCGTCGGCTCCATCGCCCCGGCCCTCGCCGGCCGGGTCGTCGTCGAGACCGCCGACGGCCCGTTCGGCGAGGATGAGCAGGCGGTCGTCCCCGTGGCGGACGCGGGCGGCGCGGTCGTCGGCGCGGTGTCCGCCGGCCTGCCCCTCAGCCGTGCCGACAGCCTGATCGGCCAGGAGCTGCCGGTCATCATCGGGGCCGGCGTCGCCGCGCTCGCGCTGGCCGTGGCGGGTACGGGGTTCGCCGCCCGTCGGCTGCGACGGCAGACCCACGGGCTCGGCCCGGCCGAGGTGACCAGGATGTACGAGCACCACGACGCGGTGCTGCACGCCGTCCGCGAGGGCGTCGTCATCGTTGGCGAGGACGGCCGGCTGCTGCTGGCCAACGACGAGGCACGCCGCCTGCTCGACCTGCCGCCCGGCGTCGAGGGCCGTCCGGTCGCCGAGCTCGGCCTCGACGACCGGACGGCAGGGCTCCTGCTCGCCCACCGGGCCGTCAGCGACCGGATGCTCCCCGCCGGGCAGCGGCTGCTGGCCGCGAACGTCCGCCTCGCCGGCGCCGGAAGCGTCACCACCCTGCGGGACTCCACCGAACTGCGCACCCTGGCCGGCCGGGCCGAGATCGCGCAGGACCGGCTGCGCCTGCTGTACCGGGCGGGCACGGCCGTCGGCACCACCCTCGACGTCTCCACCACGGCGCGGGAGCTCGCCGAGCTGGCCACGGCCGGCCTCGCCGACTACGCCTCCGTGGACCTCGCCGACCCTGTCCTGCGCGGAGAGGAACCGCCGCCGCCCGCTCCGGGGGAGCCGGTCGAGCTGCGCCGGGTCGCGCGCAGCGGTGCCCCGGACGACTCCCCGCTCTACCGCCCCGGCGAACTGATCCGCTTCCCGGCCCCCACCCCGCCCGCGGTCGGCTTCGTCAGCGGTCGGCCCGTCCTGGTCCCCGACCTGGCCGCCGACGTCGGCTGGCGAACCCAGAAGCGTACCCGGGAGACCCTGGAACACGGGCTCCTCTCGCTCATCACCGTCCCGCTGAAGGCCCGCGGCGTGCTGCTCGGCATCGCGAACCTGTGGCGGCTGCACGAGAGCGGGCCGTTCGACCAGGACGACCTGTCACTCGCCGGAGAACTGGCCGCCCGCGCCGCCGTCTGCATCGACAACGCCCGCCGCTTCACCCGCGAACACGCCGTCGCCGTCGCCCTGCAACGCAGCCTGCTGCCGAGCGCCACCCCCGCACAGGACGCCCTCGACGTCGACGCCCGCTACCTGCCCGCGCGGACCGGCGTCGGCGGAGACTGGTACGACGTCATCCCGCTGCCCGGCGCCCGTGTCGCGCTCGTCGTCGGCGACGTCGTCGGCCACGGCCTGCACGCGGCCGCCACGATGGGACGGCTGCGCACGGCCGTCCGCAACTTCTCGACCCTCGACCTGTCGCCGGACGAAATCCTCGGCCACCTCGACGAGTTGGTCACCCTCATTGACGAGGAGGCGGACGGCGAAGCGCCGGTCACCGGTGCCACCTGCCTGTACGCGGTCTACGACCCCACCAGGGGCACCTGCACCCTGGCCCGCGCCGGGCACCCGCTGCCCGTCCTCGTCCACCCGGACGGCACCGTCGAGTACCCCGAGCTGCCCGCCGGTCCACCGCTCGGGCTGGGCGGTCTGCCGTTCCGGACCGAGGAGTTGACGCTTCCCGAGGGCAGCAGGCTGGTGCTGTACACCGACGGGCTGGTCAAGGACGGTGGGGAAGGCCCGCCGGACCGGCTCTCCGCACTGACCGACACCCTCGGCGAGGCCGGCCGCACGCCCCGTGAGACCTGCGATGCCGTCCTGGACGCGCTGCGGCCGGACCGGCGCGGCGACGACGTCGTCCTGCTCGTCGCCCGCACCCGTCGGCTGGCCGCCGACCGGATCGCCGAATGGGACCTGCCGGCCGATCCCGCGGTCGTCGCGGACGTGCGGGCCGGCGCGGCGGAGCAGCTGACCCGCTGGGGTCTGGACGACGCGGTGTTCACCACCGAACTGGTCCTCAGCGAGCTGGTCACCAACGCCATCCGCTACGGCCGTACCCCGATCCGGCTGCGCCTGTTCTACGACCACAGCCTGATCTGCGAGGTCTCCGACGGCAGCAGCACCTCGCCGCACCTGCGGTACGCGGCGGACGAGGACGAGGGCGGGCGCGGCCTGTTCCTGGTCGCCCAGCTCACCGACCGCTGGGGCACCCGCTACACCGCACGGGGGAAGATCATCTGGGCCGAGCAGTCCGTCCGATGAGCGACGGCGGGGCGCCGCGCGCGACCGGCGCGGTTTTCCGGTGCGAGCACCGCAGGCGGTGTCCCGCGCCGGGCCGGTGGCCGCTGGTCGCCGTTCGCCCGGGGCCTACCGTGCGGTGAGGCGGCGGCTGAGGTCGTTCAGGTAGCCGGTGCCGTAGGCGTCCGCGAGGTCGTCGAGGTCGATCATCGGCGGGATGTCGATCACGGGCTGGCGCTCGACGAGGAAGGCCACCGTCTCGTGGACGATCCTGGTTTCGTCGGCGCCGGCGATCTGCGGCAGGTCGAGGACGCCGTCGGTGACCCGGATCCGGGCCTCGGCCTCGGCGGCGCCCTCGCGGACCCGGACCAGGTGCTCGTGGTCCCCCAGGGGCTCGACCTGAATCTCGACTCCCATGGCGATCTCCGCCTTTCCGTGCGCTCCGGGCCGTGCGGCCGCAACTGTGTGGATGCTAACGCCTGGCCGGCGTGGCGGTGGTGTCAGCTGCTCGCGTGCCCCACCGGCGGCGTCCCGGCGGCGTCGTGCCACCGAGGCAAATGTACGGACAAAAGCTTGCAGTCGGGGTGGCTGATGCCTAGATTAATGTCCGTACATTTGGCCAGGGAGGCCCCCTTTGATAACCAAGCATCACCGGATCGTGATCATCGGCGGCGGGACCGCGGGGATCTCGGTCGCGGCCCGGCTCCGCCGCGCCGGCGAGCGGGACGTCGCGGTGCTCGATCCGAGCGACCGCCACTACTACCAGCCGTTGTGGACGCTGGTCGGCGGCGGGCGGGCGCCCCTGGCGGAGAGCATCCGGCCGCAGGCGTCCGTCATGCCGAAGGGCGTGGAGTGGATCCGCCGCGCCGCGGTCGCCGTCGATCCCGAGGCCCGGGAGGTGACGCTCGACGACGGCGGCATCGTCTCCTACGACCACCTCGTGGTCTGCCCCGGCATCCAGCTGGACTGGGACCGCGTGCCGGGCCTGGAGGCCGGGCTCGGCAGGGACGGGCTGTCCAGCAACTACCTGCCGCAGCACGCCCCCGCGACCTGGCGCTTCATCCGCGAGACCCGCTCCGGCAGCGCGGTGTTCAGCATGCCGACCGGTGCCATCAAGTGTGGCGGCGCCCCGCAGAAGATCGCCTACCTGGCCGCCGACTACTGGCGCCGGGAAGGCGTGCTCGGCAAGATCGACGTCCACCTGGTGATCCCCGGCGCCGCCATCTTCGGCGTCCCGGAGTTCGCCCGCGTACTCGACGACGTGGTGCGCCGGTACGGCATCAAGGTGCACTACGGGAGCGAGGTCACCGAGGTCCGTCCCGACGCCCGCGAGGTGGTCGTCACCGACCTGGGGACCGGGGGCAGGACGACCCTGCCGTACGACGTCGCTCACCTGGTGCCGCCGCAGAGCGCCCCGGACTGGGTCAAGCGCAGCCCGCTCGCCGGTGCCGACGACCCGGCCGGCTACGTCGAGATCGACAAGCACACCATGCGGCACGTCCGCCACCCCAACGTGTGGGCGCTCGGTGACGCCGGATCATCCCCGAACTCCAAGACCGGCGCCGCTGTGCGCAAGCAGGCGCCCGTGCTCGTCGAGAACCTCCTCGCCACCATCAAGGGCCGGGAACCCAGGGCCGCCTACCACGGCTACGCCTCCTGCCCGCTGACCACCGCCCGCAACAAGATGCTGCTCGCCGAGTTCGACTACAGCGGTCGGCCCACCCCGTCGATCCCGGTGATCAACACCATCCGCGAGCGCACCGACATGTGGTACCTCAAGCGGCACGGTCTGCCGTTCCTCTACTGGAACCTCATGCTCCGCGGGCTCGCCTGACCCCCACAGGGCGCACCCCGGATTCCCCGCGCAATCCACCGCCCAGGCCCCCTGCACCGTCGCCGCCTCGCGCCCACGGCGCGCGGCCGTGCGACCTCCCCCGTCCAGCGCCCCGTCCTCAAGGCCACAGGGCGCACCCACCGTCCATCCTCAGGAGCTTGCGATGACGAAGCCCGCCGGACCACTGGTGTTCGTGCAGTTCTACCTCGACTGCCTCTCCCACGCCTCGTACCTCGTCGGTGACCGCACCACCGGCCGGGCCGTCGTGGTCGACCCCCAGCGCGACATCCACGACTACATCACCACCGCCGACCAGCACGGTCTGACCATCGAGCGGGTCATCGAGACCCACATCCACGCGGACTTCCTCTCCGGCCACCTGGAGCTGGCCGAGCGCACCGGCGCGCGCATCTCCTACGGCTCCGCCGCCGCACTCGACTTCGACACCGACCCCCTGGGCGACGGCGAGCACCTCAGCCTCGGCGGGGTCGACCTGGAGATCCTGCACACCCCCGGCCACACCCCGGAGTCGATCTGCGTCGTCGTGCGCGAACACGCCGGCGACGCCATCCCGTTCGGCGTGCTCACCGGCGACACGCTGTTCATCGGCGACGTCGGCCGCCCCGACCTGCTCAGCTCGCGCGGCCGGTCCGCCGAGGAGATGGCCCGCTCCCTCTACCACTCCACCCGCGCCCTGCTCACCCTCCCCGACGACACGCGCGTCTACCCGGCGCACGGAGCCGGCTCGGCCTGCGGCAAGAACCTCTCCACCGAGCTGAGCTGCACGATCGGCAACCAGCGCCGTGGCAACTACGCCCTGGCCGACATGACCGAGGACGAGTTCGTCTCCGTCGTGACCGAAGGCCAGCCCGCCGCGCCCGCCTACTTCGCGTTCACCTCGGTGCGCAACCGCCAGGCCCGTCCGGTCCTGGACGAGGACACCCCCGTCTCCCCGCTCACCCCGGAGGCGTTCCTCCAGGCCCGGGCGGGCGGCGCCACCGTGCTGGACACCCGGGATCCGGAGGCGTTCGCCGCCGCCCACCCGCACGGCGCGGTCAACATCCCCCTCGGTGGCCGGTTCGCCGAACTCGCCGGCCAGGTGCTCGACGCCCAGGACGCGATCATCCTGTGCGGCGACCCGGACACCGCGACCGAGGCCCGGACCCGCCTGGCCCGGATCGGCTTCGACCGCGTCCTGGGTGCCCTGGCCGCCCCGGTGGATGCTCTCGGCGCTGCGCACCTGACCGCCACCGCGCGGGTGGACGCCGATACCCTCGCCTGCCAACTCGCGGAGCCCGCGCGCGACTTCGAGCTGCTGGACGTGCGCGGCCCGGGCGAGGTGCGGGACAAGGGCACCATCCCCGGCGCCCGGCTCATCCCGCTGCCCGAACTGCTCGCCCGCCTGAGCGAACTGCCGACCGAGCAGCCGCTGACCGTGATCTGCGCGGGCGGCAACCGCTCCTCGGTGGCCGCGTCCGTGCTGCGCGCCCGCGGCTTCGAGGCCATCGACCTGCGCGGCGGCTTCGCCGCATGGCACGGCGAGGTCGCGCACCCCGCCGACCAGGCCCCGGACGGCGTCACGGCGTGAGCGTCCTGATCACCGCTCTGCTCTGCGGAGCCGTGGTCGGCGTGGCCCTCGGCGCGCTGGGCGGTGGCGGGGGAGTGCTCGCGGTCCCGGCCCTGGTGTACCTGCTGGGGGTCGCGCCCTCCGAGGCCGGGACCACCAGCCTGGTCATCGTCACCGCCACCTCCGTCACCGCGCTCGTCCGCCACGCCGGCACCGGCAACATCAGCTGGCGGACCGGCTCACTGTTCGCCGCGGCGGGCGTGCTCCCCGCCATCGGGACGTCCGTGCTCGCCCACCGCATCCCGCAGTCGGTGCTGACCTCCGCGTTCGCCGTCCTGGCCGCACTGGCCGCCGCGGCGATGCTGCGCGGCACCCGAACCGCGCAGCGCGCGCCGACCGGGGACGGCGGCGCCGCCGTCGGTCCGCCCGCGCAGCCGGCCGGCAGGAACGGGCCCCTGGGCACCGTCGCGGCCGGAGCCGGCCTGGGGGCGGTGACCGGGCTGCTGGGAGTCGGCGGCGGCTTCCTCGCGGTGCCCGCGCTGGTGTCCGTGCTCCGGCTGCCGATGCGCAAGGCCGTCGGTACCAGCCTGGTGGTCATCCTCGTCAACTCCGTCGTCTCGCTCGCCACCCGCCTGACGGTCACGGGCATATCCCTCGACCCGGCGGTCTTCGGGCCGTTCGTGGGCGCCGCCGTCCTCGGTGCGTGGGACGGCAAGCGACTGGCGGCCAAGCTCACCGGCACCGCCCTGCAGCGGGCCTTCGCCGTCGTCCTGCTCGCGGTGGCCGCCTTCATGCTGATCGGCGTCATCGCCTGACGGCCCCCGCAACCGCTGCCCGGGACACCCCCGCCCGGGCAGCGGTCGCCACCCGTCGGCGCCCGCCTCGACCGGCGGGCGCCGATTTTGTGCTATCCCCCCGAAGGTACGAACATTCACTCCGTGTCCCGCACCACCCATCCGACCCCTGACCCCCAGGACGGCGCCGTGACCTCCGAGCCCGGCCCCAGGCCCCTCACCCGATCCACGGGCAATCCGCTCTGGGCGCAGCTGCGCGCCGACCTGCTGCGCCGGCTGGACGGGGGCGAGTTCCGCGACGTCTTCCCCGGCGAGCACGACCTCGTCGCCGAGTACCAGGTCAGCCGGCACACGGTCCGCGAGGCCCTCCGCAAGCTCCGTGAAGAAGGCCTCGTCACCGCACAGCGCGGCAAGGCCTCCAGGTTCACCGCGAGCCGCCCACTGGAGCAGGACGTCGGCGAGGCGTACAGCCTCTTCCGCGCCGTCGAGGAGGTCGGCGCCGTCCAGCGCAGCATCGTGCGCGCGCTCGACCGGCGCGCCGACGGCGTCATCGCCGCCCGACTGGGACTCGAGGAGTCCACGCCGCTCGTCTACCTCGAACGCATCCGCCTGGCCGACGAGGAACCACTGGCCGTCGACCGGATCTGGCTGCCCGCAGACGTGGCCCACCCGCTGCTGGACGTCGACTTCACCCACACCTCGCTCTACGACGAACTCGAACGCCACTGCGGCAGCCGCATCTGCGGCGGCTGGGAACGCATCCGCGCCGTCGTCCCCGGCCAGGGGGAGCGCATCCTGCTCGACTGCCCCGAGACCACCGCGCTGCTCGCGATCGACCGGCTCGGCCACGACACCGGCGGGCGCCTGATCGAATGGCGCCAGACGCTCGTCCGCGCGGACCGCTTCGCCGTCGCAGCCGCGTTCTCCGCACACGACTACCGGCTGGGTGCCTCGGTCCAGACGCCCTGACGGGAACACGCCCCTCGGAGCCGTCCGCATCGGCTGACCACGGCAAGCGGGGACCTTCGGCCTTGGACGGGTGTACCTCCCGGCCCCAGCGGACGCCGGGCCGAGGCGGTGGGATGAAGGCAACGCGGTACCGGTGGACACCGGAACCGCCGCTCCGCCACCGCCAGAAGGGCAGGACCATCATGAAGGCCGCCGTCGTCCACGATTTCACCGCTCCGCTGGTCGTCGAGGACCGTCCGGTACCCGAGCCGGCCGCGCACCAGGTCCGGGTCCGGATCGAGGCCTCCGGCCTGTGCCACACCGACATCCACGCGGCCCACGGCGACTGGCCGGTCCGGCCCAGCCCGCCGTTCGTCCCCGGGCACGAGGGCGTCGGCATCGTCGAGGCGGCCGGTGACCTGGTCCGGCACGTGCGGGTGGGCGAGCGGGTCGCCATCCCCTGGCTCGCGGACGCCTGCGGACGCTGCGACCAGTGCGTCTGCGGCTGGGAGACGCTCTGCCTCCAGCAGCACAACAGCGGCTACTCGGTGGACGGCGCCTACGCCCAGTACGCGCTCGCGCACGGCGACTACGTCGTCCCCGTCCCCGACGGCATCGACCCGATGGACGCCGCACCGCTGTCCTGCGCCGGCGTCACCACCTACAAGGCCCTCAAGGTCTCCGGCGCCCGCCCCGGCACCCGGGTCCTGATCTCCGGCATCGGCGGCCTCGGCCACCTCGCCCTCCAGTACGCCCGGATCTGCGGCGCCGAGACCATCGCCGTCGACGTCACCGACGACAAACTCGCCCTCGCCCGCGACCTCGGCGCCGACCACGTCATCGACGCCCGCACCCAGGACGTCGCCACCGAGGTCCAGGCCCTCGGCGGAGCCCACGCCGCGATCGCCCTCGCCGTCAGCAACACCTCCTTCCAGGCCGCCTACGGCGCCCTGCGCCGCGGCGGCACCCTCGTCCTGGTCGCCCTCCCGGCCGGCGGCAAGCTCGAACTGCCCGTCTTCGAGACGGTGCTGAACGGCACCAAGGTGATCGGCTCGATCGTCGGCACCCGCGAGGACCTCGCCGAGGTCTTCCGCCTGCACGCCCTCGGCCGCACCCGGGTGATCCGCGAGACCCGCCGACTCGAGGACGTGAACGCCTGCTTCGACGAGGTCCTGAGCGGCAAGGTCTCCGCCCGCCTGGTCTTCGACCTGCGCGGCTGAGGCCCGGCCCGCGATCCACAATCCGAGAGAAGAGGAAGGGAACATGAACGAGACGGCGGCACAGCGGCGGATCGTGGTGGGCGTCGACGGATCGGTGTCCTCGCGCGCCGCCCTGCGGTGGGCGGTGCGGCAGGCCACCCTGGTCGGCGCCACGGTCGAGGCGGTGATCACCTGGGAGTACCCGGCCATCTACGACTGGGGTGTGGCCGTGGTCGACGCGGAGGTCGCCGGGTACGCCGGCAAGGCGCTCGCCGAGGCCGTCGCGCAGGAGACGGGCCCGCAGTGCCCGGTCGAGGTGCGCGAGCGGGTGGAGTACGGCAACGCCGCCCAGGTCCTGTTGAAGGTCGCCGACGGTGCCGAACTCCTGGTGCTCGGAAACCGCGGCCACGGGGGCTTCGCCGGGGCGCTGCTCGGCTCGGTCAGCCAGCACTGCGTCCAGCACGCCTCCTGCCCGGTCGTCGTCGTCCGGGACACCGGGCACGAGCACGCCGAGGATGCCAACGGGCCGGCCGCCGGCCGGTGACCCGGCCCCGGCCGGTCTTCTGCCGGGCCGGTCACGCAGTCGCCGATGCGGCTCGGCCCGAGGTCCGGCAGCCGGCACCGAGCACGCACCGGCCCTCGTCGGGGACGAGGGCCGGTGGACTCGGGGCGGCTACTTGCAGCTCTCGTCGATCTTGTACTGGAGCGCCTTCGGGTAGTCGTGCCGGCTGAGCCGGACGCGCGCCAGGATCGGCGCGTGGTTGATGTCGTTGCCGGCATCGGCGATGTCCAGCAGGAGTGAGTCGAGCTCGGCGTGGGTGGTGAGCTCGTACCCGTGCATCCGGTCCTTGTCCGTGCCGAAGACCTCGGCCAGCTTCTCGTAGCGCCACGGGTGCAGCACGTTGTAGAAGTCGGCCCCGTCGGACGGCTTCTCCTTGTAGTAGCAGGGGCTGACCAGCATCTGCTCGATGCCGTAGAAACCCTCGTTGTCCAGGACGAAGACCACCGGCCGCAGGTGGTGACGTACCTGGGTGGACAGCTCCTGGCAGATCT
Source organism: Kitasatospora sp. NPDC101235 (assembly GCF_044767505.1). Classification (NCBI taxonomy): domain Bacteria; kingdom Bacillati; phylum Actinomycetota; class Actinomycetes; order Kitasatosporales; family Streptomycetaceae; genus Kitasatospora; species Kitasatospora sp. NPDC101235. The sequence goes on along the minus strand of NZ_JBIWNZ010000013.1, from coordinate 125,086 downwards.
CCTGGAACGAGCCGTCCCCGACGAACACCATCGGGCGCTTCATCGGCTGCTGCCGGCCCAGCGCCACGCCGGTGGCCGCGCCGACGGAGTAGCCGATGGACAGCCAGCTGTTCTGCGCCAGGAAGCCGGCCCGCTCGGTGATCCGCAGGTTCATCGAGCCGAGCAGCGCGAACGCCGCGTCCGAGACCACCGTGAACGGCGAGGCGGCCTGTTGGTCCCCGCCGGCGGCCTGGTGCTCCAGGAAGTGGTTGATGTGCTGGAAGAAGCTGTCGTAGGTCAGCTCCGGCGGGTACTGGTCGGTGCTCAGCGAGTCCAGGAAGGCGGCCGTGCTGGCCGGGACGTCCAGGCCCGCCGCGTGCGCCAGCGCGAAGTGGTCGGCCGGGAAGGTCTGTCCCGCCAGGGCTTTGCTCAACGCGGTGATGAAACGGCCGAGTTGCACTTCGGGGAAGTACGTGGCGCCGACGCTGACTCCGTCGCGTGCCGCCACGATCCAGTCGTCGCCGATGGACTGCTCGCCGCCGAGGTTCTTGGACGTGGACCAGGTTCCCAGGCCGATCCGGCACCCCGCGTTCTTGAAGGTCTTCCGGATCTCCGGCAGGCTCGCCTTGCCGTTGTAGACGCCGGCGAACAGCGGGTGCCGTTCGGACACCACGGACTTCGCGCCGACCGTGGTGCAGAACTGCATCCGGGTGGACTGCACGAACTCCAGCAGCTCGTTCTCCAGCCGCAGGCGGACCAGTTCCTCGCCGGCCCAGACGATCGGTGTGCCGAATTTCCTGATCAGCTCCACCGCCGCCGTGACGGCCTTCTCCAGCATGTCCTTGTTCCGCTTGGTGAACGTCCGCTCGTGAGCGCGGAGTTCACCCTTCGGAGGCTCGCAGGGCGCGTGCCAGAGGTCCTCCATGACCTCCAGGTAGACCGGCTTGCGCTCGGTCAGGCACGCGGTGATCGCGCTGTCGATCTGCGAGGGCGCGAGTCCCGGGTTGGAGAGCACCTGTGCGTCCACCGTGACCTGCCGGTAGACGTCGAGGTTGCTCTCCCGGCGCGGGCTCATGTGCGAGGTGAGCAGGCCGACCGCCTGGTAGTTGAGCCATTGCTCGTAGGACGGCGCCGCGTTGATCGCGATCAGCGGTACGTCCTCGACGTACGCGCCGCCGATGGTGTTGAGCAGGCTGAACGCGCCCACCCCGTACGTCACCGCAACGGCTCCGACGCCCTGTTCGCGCTTGTCCGGGTCGGCGTCGGCGGTCCGCACCCGGGCGTAGGCGTCCGCGGCGTAGCCGCCGCCCATCTCGGTCGGGGTGCCGATCCAGCGCACCTTGGTCGTGGCCTGCATGATCGTCAGGAACGGGCCGAGGAAGTCCCCCGGCACCCCGAACAGGTGCCGGATCCCCAACTGCTCAAGCCTGGTGGCCAGGTAGCGGGCCACCGTCCACTCGTCGTCGCCGCTCATCGGCTCAGCGCCTCCTTCCGGCTTTCCCTGCGGGCCTGCACCTCGGGCCGGATCTCCGGTTGAGCCGGAGGCGGCGGCGGGGGCGCCTCGTGCACGGCGATGGCGGCCCGGACGGCGGTCTCCACCGCGCCCTCGATCCAGGCGTGCTTGAGCGAGACGTGCTCGCCGGCGAAGTGCACCGGGCCCTCCGGCTTGACCACGTCGAGGTGGAAGCTGGTCATCTGGTGCGGGGTGTACACCGCCGCCTCACCGAAGGCGTACGGGTCGCGCAGCCAGCTCTGGGTCTTCCCGTAGCCGGTGTAGAACACCTCGATCCGCCGGCCGTGCACCGACTGGAGGTTGCGCAGTGCGTGGACGTAGCGCTCGTAGTCCTCCATGGAGTCCCAGCGCACCGCGTCGTCCGACCAGCTGTAGCTGGCCAGCACCACGCCGCCGCCGTCGCTGTCCGGCACCGGGTGCGAGGGGTAGTACATGAAGCGGTTCGGGTTGTCGGTGGTCGAACCGCCGCCGAAGCAGTTGGTGGCGGGGCGCACGCTCGCCCGCAGCAGCGCGGTGTGCTGGTAGACCTCCCGCTGGGCCTGGCTGATCCGTCGTTCGTCCACGCTCGCGTGCGCGCCGAGCAGCATCTCCGGCAGGTTGCGCGGCGGCCGGTGGCCGTTGTGGGCGGCGGCCACGGCCGCCTCGGCGTCCTCCTCGCCGGCCCGTTGGTAGTACTCGTACAGGCCGGGTGCGATGGATTCGAGTTCCACCTTCCAGTCCGCCTCGGTGAACTCCCACCAGCGGCGGGAGAACTCCAGCAGCACCTTGGTGGCCTGGTCGTAGTGGGTCTCGATGATCGCCCGGCGCTTCTTGTACGAGAACGGGGGCGTCACCTGGACGAACCGCATGGCGGAGAAGGGGACCGTGACGATCGCGAAGTCGCCCTTCCAGACTTCGGGTTCGGCCTCCGGGTCGTGCTCGGGGACGGTCAGAACGGCGACCTGCGGCCCGTTCGGGCCGACGTTGCGGCCTCCCCCGCCGTCCCGGTGCGGGTCCCAGTACTCCATCCGGATCATCCGCTCGCCCATCCGCAGCTCCTCCCGGAGCTCCTCGGCGAGCGCGTCGGGCAGCTTCCAGCTGCCGCCCGCGATCTCCCAGTAGGTGGCGTTCGGGTTGATGTCGCTGCGGCCCAGGAAGGTGTGGAAGAAGGCCAGGTGCAGCCGCGAGGTCATGTTCTCGATCGTGCCGATCGCCTCGATGGCCTCGTCGCTGAAGCCCGCGTACTCGCGCAGGAAGCGGCCCATCGAGTAGCCGTCGAATTCGTGGATCACCCGGGTCCAGCCGTCCAGCCACTCGGCGAACGGCTTGTTCACCCGCTTGCCGTCCTTGATCACCGAGTAGTAGTCGCGGATCGGCTCCAGGGCCCGGTTGACCAGGTCGGCGGCAGTGATCCGCACCTCGTCGCCGGTGAGGTGGAAGCCCTCGTTGACGCAGCTCGGGTCGGCGGCGTACTCCTCGCGGCGGGCCTGGATCCGGTTGGTGCGGATCCAGGAGTTGAAGCGCTTGACCGGTTCGCGGAACTCCGGGCTGTCCGCGCCGTACTTCCAGACCTTGCCGGGTTCGAAGGACTCGTAGACCACCGGTGGGACTGGCGCGTTCTGGTTGCCGGTGTCCGGATCGACGTCGACGTTGAAGAACAGCTGCCGGCGCAGGCCGAGACGGTCGACCAGCGCGAGGATGAGCGGGTGGAAGCTGGGCAGCCGCATGGCCCCGGCTTCCGCGTACTGATCCGGGTCGTAGAACGGTCCGTCGACCTCGTCGTCGGTGGAACGGAAGGTCTTGATCCGCCCGCCCACCCGGCTGGCGTTGGCCTCCAGGATGGTGACGTTGTGTCCGGCGTCCTTGAGCAGCTTCCCGGCGACCAGGCCCGCGATGCCCGCGCCGACGATCAGCACGTCCTTGGGCTCGCCCGTCTCCGGGATGCCGTCCTTGATCAGGACGTCGAGGTAGCGCAGCTTCAGGTCCTTGCCGTCCGGACCGACCAGCAGCAACTCGCGCGCCAGCTGCCGACAGGTCTGCCAGCGGGCGCGGTCACCGGCGGTGCCTTCGATGAGGGGGTTCTCCATGGTGTCTCCTCAGTGCGCCGGCCGGTCAGGAGCCGACCGGCTTGTTGGGGAGGTCCTTGCCCTCGGCGAGGAGACGCAGCGTGGTGATCGACGGGGTGAAGGCGTAGAGCGCGCCCGTGGTGCGGACGAAACGCTTCATGTCGACCGTGCCGTGGGTGCCGTCCGCGAGTCCGATCCCGGCCTTGCCGGCGAGGCCGATGACCTTGTCGAAGCCGTTGGGGACGTTGGGGGCCTTCGGGTCTCCGGGGGTGAACCCGGGGTTGTTGGACCAGTGCTGTTGGACCAGCTCGAACTGCTCCTCCAGTGATGTGCCGTAACAGACGAACATCAGCCCGCGGTCCTTGCCGTCGTCCGCGCCGCCCTTGAACTCCGGGCCGTACGGGATGCCCCTGCGCATCAGGCGGTGGCTCTTCGGCTTGTCGTCGACGACGCCGGCGAAGGCGCGCGGATGGGTGCGGCGGATGTGGGCGATCCAGGGGGTGTGCTGGCCGATGGGGTCGTTCTCGTAGTCGAAGTCGTTGCGGTCGGAGCCGAGACCGGTCACGGCGCCGACCGGCGGGGCGAGCGGTGTGCCGTCCTTCGCGCGGCCGACCAGGCAGGCGCCGAGCCGGGGGGCGTCCATGGTCCCGGTGAACTGCTTGACGCCGTCCACCACGGCCTTGTTCCAGCCCGCAACGTCCTGGTGCAGTCGGCGCACCACCTGGAGCGAACCGTTCTTCATCCACTCGGGCGCCTTCCGGTCGCCCTTCTCGCTCTTGTGGCCGAAGACGAACTCGCCGGGTTCGATCAGCTCGGTTCCGGCGTGGTTGTCGCGGAAGCCCTTGTTCTCCGGGTTCTCCCGGTGGAAGTCCTTCACGCCGGGCTGGGAGATGCCGTCCTTGTAGCCGAAGTGCTCGTGTCCCTTCAGCGAGCCCGACAGGGTGCGGCCCTGGTCCACGTGGACGCGTGTGACCTGGTGGGTGTTCTCGACCGCATCGAGGTTCTTCAGCTTCTCCTTCAGCAGCTCCTCGGTGTCCGCGGCGACGATGAGGACCGCGTGCACGACCTTGTCGCCGGTCCCGGCGCCGAACAGCCAGTGCTTGGGGTCGCTCTCCTCGGTGTCCCCGAGCTCCTTGGCCCGCGCGACCGCGCCCGCGCAGAACGACGTGAAGGTGCTGAGGTCCTTCTTGACCTGATCGGGCTTGTTGGCGACCGTCACCAGGCCCTCGAAGGTGAGCGAGACGCCGCAGCGGACGGCCGTGATGGCGGGGTCGCGGCCGAAGGCCCGGCGGGCCAGCGAGAACTGCTCGTTGAAGTCCTCGGTCTCGCTGGTCGTCGCGACGGTGTTGAGGATCGCGGAGAGCCAGCCGCGGCCCTTGGTGGCGTCCGGGAAGTGCAGGTAGCGGAAGTCCGTGAAGTCCTTGTTGAACGCCGCCAGGATGTTGCCCTGGATGTCGGTGTTCGTACGCAGCTTCGGCTGGGGCAGCTGCTCGATGGACGGTACGGCGGTGGGGCGGGTGGGGGTCGTGGTCACGCTCGGGCTCCTCGGTTGCAGGCAGGGGCGATCACAGGATGCGACGGGTTAGACACTCAACGTAGCTTCATCGTCGAGAGTCCTGTCAACCGGACGTCAGCCGCCCGACGGGCTCACGCAGTGTCACCGCACGGAGTCGACGGGATTGCCGCGGGCACGGCGGAACCGGTCCGTGAGGGCGTCCGGGGCGATGAGCGGGGCCGGGTAGTCGGGGGCGAGCTGCCAGGGTCGGTGTACGGCGGGCCCGGGCAGGTGGGCGAGTTCGGGCACCCAGCGGCGCACGTACGCCCCGTCCGGGTCGTACCGGTCGGCCTGGCGCAGCGGGTTGAGCACCCGGTTGGGGCGGGTGTCCGTGCCGGTGCCCGCGACCCACTGCCAGTTGAGCTGGTTGTTGGCGAGGTCCCCGTCGACCAGCAGCGACAGGAAGTGCGCGGCGCCGATCCGCCAGTCCAGGTACAGGTTCTTCGCGAGGAAGCCCGCCGTCAGCAGACGGGCCCGGTTGTGCATCCAGCCCTCCTCGGCGAGCTGGCGCATCCCGGCGTCGACGATCGGGTAGCCGGTACGGCCCTGCCGCCAGGCCTCGGCCTCGCGCTCGTCCCGGTGCCAGTGGTCGTCCCTGGCCCGGTAGTCGCGGTGCGCGGCGTCCGGGCGGGCGGCGAGGACCTGGTGGTGGAAGTCGCGCCAGGCGAGCTGCCGGACGAAGGCCTGCGCCCCCTCGCCGCCGTGCCGCAGGGCGCGCTCGACGAGTTCGGTGGGGGACAGGCAGCCGAAGTGCAGGTACGGGGAGAGCCGGGAGGTGGCGTCGGCGGCGAGGTCGTCGTGGACCTGCGCGTACGCGTCGACGTCCCAGCGCCGCCACCGTTCGCGCGCGGCGGTCTCGCCCCCGGATGGCAGGGCCGGGGAGAGCGGCCCGGTGTGGAGCAGGTTGTCGCTGCCGAGGCCGCTCGGGGTGTCGATCGCCCGGGGTGCGCCCAGCACCGTGCGGCGGGGCGCCAGCTGCCAGGCGTGGTGGTACGGGGTGAAGACCGCGTAGTGGTCCCGGCCGGCCGGGGTGATCCGGCCCGCCGGGACCACGGTCAGCGAGGCGTCGTGGACGTGCAGGCGGTCGCCGAAGTGCTCGCGCAGCCGCGCCTCCCGCCGGTGCGCGAAGGCACTGACGCCCGCGGCGACGTGCACGGTGGCGGCACCGGCCCGGGCGGCGACCCGGGCCGTCTGCTCGGCGGGCTCGCCGCGGCGCACGATCAGCCGGGAGCCGGTCCGGCGCAGTGCGGCGTCCAGGTCGGCGAGGCAGTCGGCCAGGAACGCCTGCCGGTTGGGCGCGGCGAACCCGGCGCCCTCGACGGCGGGGTCCAGGACGAACAGCGGGACGACCTGGTCGGCCGCGGTCCTGGCGGCGTGCAGCACGGGGTTGTCGTGCAGCCGCAGGTCCTGGGTGAACAGGGCGATCGATACGGTCACGGGTGGGGCCTCGCAGGTGGTGCCGTCGGGTGCGCGGATGCTCCGCACCCGGTCTTCGGAGCCAGCCGCGCGGCGGATTGCTCCGGACGGCCGTCGGTCCCGCAAGGTCCGGCCCGGTCGCGCACACTGCCGCTGCCGGGACGCCCGCGCCCCGGCAGCGGTCCGGATCGCCGGTTCACGAGGGCGAGGTGGACGGCGACCTGGGAGTTCTCGATCCCTCCGGCGGTGCAGACGGGGCCTACGGCGCCACGGCGTCCGCCGCGGGCGGCTCGGGTTCCTCGTCGTCGTCCGGCTCCGCCTTCTTCCGGACATCGGCCGGGGTGGGCGCCGTGATGGAGCGTTCCTCGGCGGAGCGCTCCCGGGCCCCGACCCGGCCCTCGGCCTTCGCCCGGACATCGCGCGGGGTCGGGGCCGTGATCGCGCGTTCCTCGGCGGACCGTTCCTGTGTCGGCTGGTCCGGCTGCGTTCCGTGGTCGTCGGGTGTGGTCATGGCTCGTTCCCCTTTCCGGGTCCTGGGCTTCGGGGTTACCGGGCGGCTGCCCCGAATGTCCGGTTCCGAACCGGGTGGACGAGGTCGGGCGGCCCGGCACGGCGCCGGTTCCGGCGGCCGTCGGCCTCTCGACCGTAACCCCGGGCCGGAAGCCGCGCTGCCGGACGCGACGGGCGACGCCACCGGCGCCCGTCACCTCGCCACGCGGTGACCGTGGCCCACCTCCACTCGGACCGGTGACCGTCGGCGCTCGGCGGTTGCCCGAGAACCGCGGGCTCCCGGCATCGGGGAAACGGCGACGGGGTCCCGCTCCCGGCGGTGCGGCGTCAGGGCTTCTTCTTCCGGTCGTCCCGGTCGCCTTGGCCGTCCCGGTCGTCCCGGGGCGGGGTGCGAGCCTCGGACCTGCGTCGGCGCAGGCGCCAGACGACCAGGGTGATGACGACGAACGCGGCGATCAGGAGGGCGAGGGCACGGCCGACAGCGCCCTCGACCTGGGTGTAGGCGGCTCCGGCGAAGTAGCCGAGGAGGGTGAACCCGGCGCCCCAGATGAGGCCGCCGAGCGCGTTGAACAGCAGGAAGCGGGGGTACGGCATACGGGAGGTGCCGGCCAGGGCGGGCATCATGGCGCGGAAGAAGGCGACGAACCGGCCGAAGAAGACGGCGGCCGGCCCGCGTCGGCGAATCAGGTCCTGGGCCTGGCCGATCCGGTCCGCATGGCGCCGCATGGGGCGGGTGTCGAGGATCTTCGGGCCGATCCGGCGGCCGATCTCGAAGCCGGTGGAGTCGCCGAGAACGGCGGCGCCGACCACGACCAGGACGAGCCAGCCGATGGAGACCTTGCCCTGGTTGGCGAGGAACCCGCCGAGGACTGCGGCGGTCTCGCCGGGGATGACGAAGCCGAAGAAGAGGGCGTCCTCGGCGAACACGAGGGCCCCGACGACCGCGTACACGACCGGGCCGGACAGGCCGCTCAGCCAGTCGGTGATCGAGCTCATCAGCCACCCCGTTCGGGAGCGACGTCCCTCTCCCCTCTCCGCTTCAATGTAACGCTTGCGGCCTTCGGGGACCCGGCTCGGTGTCGGCGGCGCTCCCGACGGGCGGGGGGTGCCCGCCACCACTCGATCGGGTGACTGTCTCCGGGCTCCGGTTCACTCGACCGGGGTAGCCGGCCGATGGCCCGGCTCACGCGGTGACGGTCCGCTCCAGGAGGTCGAGCGCTTTCGCCAGGGTCCGCGGGCCCGCGGTGCCGTCCGGGAGGCCGGAGCGGCCCCAGCCGGGGCCGGTGGCCAGGACCAGCGCCCGGCCGCGGGAACCGCGCGGGCCCCACGTGGAGTCGGCCACCCGCCGGACCAGCTCGTGGTCGGCGGTGAGCGGGAACTGCGACCAGAGCACCACGGCGCCCGGGCCGATCCGGTGCACCGCGTCCAGCAGCGCCCCGGGCGGGACGGCCGCGCCCAGCATCCGGAAGGGCAGCGCCCGTTCGTCCAGGCCCGCCGCGGCCGCCTCCAGGGCCAGGCTGTGCTGCTCGTCGGGCATCGCGGCCAGCAGGACGGGCGGCGCGGGCCGGGCCCTGGTGGGCCGTACGGCCGCGGCGCGCAGGGCGGTGGACACGTGCCAGGACAGCAGGTGCTCGACCTCGACGTACTGCTCGCCGAAGGAGGCCCACTTGCGTCCGGTCGCGCGCAGCGCGGGCATCATGACCTCCGTCCAGGCGGCGACGATCCCGAGCGCATCCACCGCCTCCCGCAGGATCCGGGCGACCTCGGGGGAGTCCAGGCGGACGGCGGCCTGGGCCAGGCCGCGGCACTCGGGGCGGACCGCGCCCATCCGCAGCGTGCGGCCGCCGCTCGGGCCGTGGCCGGCGGCCGGCGACGACCCGGCGGCCGGCGACGGCCCGGCTGTTCCCGCAGGGCCGCCCGAAGTTCGCGGTCGGCGGCGGCGCGCGCCGCCCTGGCCCGGTCCACCGCCCGGCGGTGGGCGATGGTGAGCACCCAGGCCATGACCGTTCCACGGGCCGGCCGGTAGGCGGCGGTGCGCCAGACCTCCAGCAGCACCTCCTGGGCCACCTCCTCGGAGTGGGCGGGGCTGCGCAGCGTCCGCAGCGCGATCCCGTACACCGGGGCCGCCACGGCCCGGTACAGCCCCGCGTACGCCGCCCGGTCGCCCCGGGCCACCGCCGCGACCAGGGCGCCCAACTCCGCGGCCGGCACCGGGACGGGCGCGGCGGCGGGCGCCGTAGCGGGCACGGCGGCGAGGGGCGGGTGGGCTCGCGTGGTCACACCGGCACTGTGCAGCGTTTCGGAACGGCGAGACCACTCGCAGCCTTTGTGCAGCGTTTCGCTCCGGAAGCCCGCCCGCCGGTAATTCGGTTGACCGGCCCGCGCGGTAACGCTGCACTTCGGGGAGCGCCACAACGGGTGGCGCCGGTATTGCGGGGAGGCAACAGCACCACATGGAGATCCGTTCCACGACCGACCAGGACCTCGGCACCTTCGTCGACACCTTCCATGCCGCGCTGGGGCGCTTCCCGGATGCCCCGGACGCGAACGGCGGCGGAGTCTGGTGGGCGGCGACCGAGATGGACCGCAATCTGCTCGCCGTGACGGCGGACGGACGGCCCGTCGGCACCGCCGGTGCGCACACCTTCGAGCTCACCCTGCCCGGCCGGGTCGTCGTCCCGGTCGCCGGGGTGACGGCCGTCGGCGTCCTGCCCACCCACCGTCGCCAGGGCATACTCACCGCAATGATGCGGCGTCAGCTCGCCGATCTGCGGGCCCGGGGGGAGTTCCTCTCCGTGCTGCTGGCCTCCGAGGCCGGGATCTACGGCCGGTTCGGCTACGGACCGGCGACGTACACCCAGCGACTCACGGTGCAGCGCCACCAGGCCGCCTTCGCCGCTCCCAGGGCGCAGGGGGCCGGAGCGTCGGCGAGCGGCTCGGTCGAACTGCTGCGGCGGGCTGAGTGCGGGGAGACCGTGGAGGAGGTCTACGACCGCTACCGCCGGGTCCAGCCCGGCGCGCTGTCCCGGCCGCGCCGCTGGTGGCAGCTGGGCGCGGGGCAGGTCCCGATCGCCCCGACGCCGCGTTACGTCGCCGTCCACCGGGACGCCGACGGCACCCCGGACGGGTACGCCAGCTACTGGATCGGCGACGACACCCTGACGGTGGACGAGACCATCGCCGTCGACGACGCCGGCTACACCGACCTGGCCCGGTTCGTGCTCGGCCACGACCTGGTCGCCCAGGTCGCGTTCCGCCACTACCCGCCCGACCACCCGCTGCGCTGGCAGCTCGCGGACTTCAACGCGGGCCAGCTGAGCAACCACACCGACTGGCTGTGGGTGCGGCTGCTGGACGTGCCGCGCGCGATGACCTCGCGCGCCTGGTTCACGGACGGCGAGCTCGTCCTGGACGTCGACGACCCGTTCCTCGGCGAGCACCACCGGTACCTGCTGACCGTCCGGGACGGGAAGGCCGAGTGCGTCCCGACGGAGCGCGAGCCCGATCTGTCCCTGGACGTGCGGGACCTGGGTGCGGTCTACCTCGGCGGCACCGCCCCGAGCGCACTCGTCCGGGCCGGGCACATCCGCGCCCACCGCCCCGGCGCGGCCGTCCTCGCCGACGCCCTGTTCCATGCCGAGCGCTCCCCGCACTGCCTGCACTGGTTCTGATCCGGCGGCCGCCGACGGCGGTCACGCCGAACGGGATCACGCCGAACGGGATCACGCCGAACGCCGGCCTCGCCCTCGAACGGGCGGGGCCGGCGTTCGGCGTTCCCGGGGCACACCGCATCGCCCGAAGGGGCGGACCGGTTGCCCCGCAGGACCAGGCCGGTTGCCCCGGAAGGACAGACCGCGGCGCGTTGCGGGCGGGTCGGCTTTGTCCGTACGGGTGCACGATGCAACAGTGTCCGTCGGGTGTTGACATGGTCACGAGATGTGAGGGGAGATGCGGGAGGAGGGGGAATCCGGAGACGGACGGGCCGGAAACGTTCAGTTCCCCGGCCGGATGTCGCTCAACGTCCCGCTGATGTTGAGGAGTTCGTGGCACGCGGCCGCCTGCTTGCCCGAGGCCGGAGTGCCCGGCGCCTCGCAGGTCACGTTCGCCGTCACGGCCTGGTCCTCGGGGACCTGGATGGGAGTCACCCAGTGGTAGTCCTGGTTGCGGAAGGTCTCCAAGGCGATGGTGGTGATCGTCTTGTTGCCGGCCGTGATGGTCACCACGCCTTGGTCGCCCTGGAAGTTGGCGACCACGATGTCGGTGATGTCGAGGACCTTGCCGTGCGGCACCGGGTAACTGCCCGTCCCGGCGGCGCCGTTCGCGGTCTGCACGTCGATCGTTTCGGAGAACTGCTGCCCGGTCCCCGGCACCGCCGGGCCCACGCCGGGGCCGCCCTGACTGCCCGGGCCGGCGGTCGGCTTCCCGGCGCCCGGCTTGGTCTGGCCGCCGGGCGTGTTGCCGTTGGAGGGGGCGCCCGACGCGTCGCCGACCGGAGCACCGGCAGGCGGTGTCGGGGTGGCGCTCTGCTGGGCGACGGCCTGCTCGGCGGCCTGCTTCGCGGAGCTGCGCACCGCCGGGCGGACCAGGGCGAACCAGGCCAGCAGCAGCGCGATCAGCGCCGCCAGGAGCGCGAGCAGCCACTTGGGGAAGATCGGCAGCTGGAGGAACTCGCCTTCCAGGACGGGCTTCTGGGTAGGTGTCGGCGCGGCCTCCGGAGCGGTCTCGGGCTTGCCTTCCGCCGCCTTGTCGCCGTCCTTGCCGTTCTTTCCGTCCCTGCCGTCCGCCCGCTCCTCCGGGCCCACCGTCACCTCGAACGGCCAGGTCGCCGGTTTGCCGAACCAGATCAGCTTGCGGGTGCGCGCCTGCACCCGCACCTCCCCGGACTCGCCGGGCTCCAGCCGCAGCTTCTCCGGGGTGACCCGGAACCGCAGGTCCTCGCCCGCCTGCCCGGGAGTGAACGTCACACCGGTGGGAGCGTTCCCGAGATTGCGCACCGAGGCCCGGTAGCGTCCGCGCAGCCAGCCGCGGCGACGGCGCGGTGCGAGTGCGGCCCGCAGTTCGTGGAACGGCGTCACGGTGACCGTGGTCTCGGGGACCGTCACCAGATCGGGGCGCTCGGCCGGCAGCACCCGGATGCCGAGCGGGAACTCGCCGGCCCGGGTGGCGGGGGAGCGCGGCGGAGCCAGCCGGACCGTCACCGTCTCGGAGGTCCCCGGGAAGAGCGAGACCCGGGCCGGCTCGACCGTCGTCCACGCGGCGCAGTCGCCGACCGCCTCGAACGTGTAAGCCTCAACGATGTCGAGATCATTACGTACCGTCAGGGTCGTGGTGGCCACGCCACCGGGGGCCACCGTGATTGCTGGCAGGCCGAGTTCGGCGGATGTGGTCATAGCGTGACGGTAGGGCCGTACGGCGCCGAGGGAGAGGGCCGTACGGGCAAGCTAGGGGCACGCCCCTTGCCCGAACGGACCGAACGAAGACCCCGCCCGGTGTGGTCGCGAGCCTGGCCCGGCTCCGCGTGACCCGCCCCCACATTCCCCCGGCCGGCCCCGCCTCGCGGCGGCCGGCCGTCACCCTCGCAGGACCAGAGAATGGAGTAGTTCGATGACGTCGACCGATACAACCCGTGAGGAAGCCGTCACCAACCGTCGGACCCGGGTGGCGCCGCGGCCCGGCAGTGCTGCCGGGCCGCGCGTCCCCGAGCAGTTGCGCGGCAGGCGGGGCGTGCGGGTGGCGGTGTACGCGGAGGACCTCATCCTGCAGACCGGCGTGGTCCAGCAACTGCGCCAGCGGCCCGAGGTGGAGCTGCTGAGCGAGAGCGAGGCCGGACGGGCGGAGGTCTCCCTGCTGGTGGTCGACGCGCTGACCGAGACGGTGACCGAGCACCTGCGCCGGCTGCGGCTCGCCACCTCGGGCCGGATAGGCCTGGTGGTGGGGCACTTCGAGGCCGGCGGGCTGCAGACCATAGTGGAGTGCGGGGTCGCCGCCGTGCTGCGGCGCTCGGAGGCCGACCAGGACCGGCTGGTGCACCTGATCACGGCGCTCGCCAACGGCGAGGGGGTGATGCCGGGAGACCTGTTGGGTGAGCTGCTCGACCGGATCGGGATGCTCCAGCGCACCATGCTTGACGGGCGGGGTCTGACCCTCTCGACGTTGACGGCCCGGGAGGCGGAGATGCTGAAGCTGGTGGCGGAGGGCTTCGACACCAGCGAGATCGCCGCCAAGACGTCGTATTCCGAACGCACCGTCAAGAACGTGCTGCACGAGATCATCACCCGACTGGGGCTGCGCAACCGGGCACACGCGGTGGGGTACGCGATGCGGCGCGGGCTGATCTAGGACCGAGGAGGAAGGGAAGCGGGGGGGGCGCCCCCCCGGGGGGGGGGGCCCCCCGGGGGGGGGGGGGGGGGGGGGGGCGCGCCAAACCAAAACACCGGGGGGGGGGCGGGGGGGGGGGGGGGCCGGGCGCGCGGGGCGCCCGGGCGCGGTGC
>NZ_JBIWNZ010000013.1:0-111567 GCF_044767505.1 Kitasatospora sp. NPDC101235 | reverse complement strand
GGGGCCGCCCCGCCCGGGCGGGGGGGGGGGGGGGGGGGGGGGGGGGGGGGGTTCAGGCGCCCGGGGGGGGGGGGCGGGGGGCCCCCCCCCCGGGGGGCCCCCCCCACCGCTTGGGGCGGGGGAGTGCTCAGAGGAGCCCGAAGTCGAACTCCCCGGTGGCGACGGCGGCGATGAAGGCCTCGTGGGCCGCGCGGTCGAAGGCCAGGGCGGGGCCAGAAGGGTCCTTGCTGTCTCGGACTGCTACGGTCCCGGGGAGGAGCGCGTATTCGACACAGTTCTCGTTGCCGCCGCTGTAGCTCGACTTCCGGAAGGTGAAGCCAGTCGCCTCGGCGTCGGGGTAGTGGGTCACTTGATCAGTTCTCTCTGTGCGGTGATGAACTCGAGCGAGGAGTCGACAGAAAGGGCTTCAGCCGTGATCTCCTGGAACTTCGCCCGGTACAGCTCGACGTCGGTCGGGTCCTCGATCCAGAAACCGGCGAGCATGCCTTCGACGAAGACGACGTCGAGGTCCTTCCGCTGAGGGAATCCGAGCAGGGCGAACGCGCCGCTCATGCCCGGGTGGATCGCCGCACCCGCTGGCATCACCTGGATGTTGACGTTCGCCAGCCGGCTCAGAGTGAGCAGCTTGTCGAGTTGCGGGCCCATGATGTCGGGGCGATTCGCGATGGCTCGGAGCGCGGCTTCATGGATGACCGCCCAGACCTCAACGGGGTTCGGGCGGGTGAGGATGGACTGCCGGGCCATGCGGACCTGTACGAGGTCGTCAACCGTGCCGGTCTTCGTGGTTCGGAGTCGGTCGATGACCAGCCGAGCGTATTCGGCAGTCTGGAAGAGCCCCGGAATGAAGGCGGGTTCGTAGGTCTTGAAGGTCGAAGCCTCGGTTTCGAGCATGATCAGGTCGGTTGCGGACACGTTGATCACGTCACGGTAGCTCAGCCACCAGCCGCGCTTGCTGCCGTCTTTCGTGATGGCGATCAGGCCGGCTCGGAACTCTTCGTCGTCGCAACCGTAGTGGTCGAGGAGCTTGTTGACGTCCTCGATCTTGGCCGCCGTGCGGGCGTTCTCGATCCGGTTCAGCTTGGCCAGGCTCATGCCGGTGGCGTCGGCTGCCGTGTCTGCGGCGATCATCGCTTGCTCCCGGAGCTTTCGCAGCTCCTCGCCCAGCCGACGACGGCGAACGGTTGATACCGCCATGCGATGCCCCTCCTGACCTATCGGTGGACCAGTCTGCCCTTGCTGGTTGCGTGGGCGCTACCGACAACTGGCAGAGAGCGTCACCGAATTCGGGTTCGATATGAGATTTTGCAGATTAGTTGAGTCGGCTTGCGCATGTAATGACCCTCACGTCATGCTGAGTGTAGCTGATCGCATGCTCTGCGTGACTATCGCTGCGATGCGGCTGCGCTTTTCCGTCATGCCATCGCTTCGATCGCGCGTTTGATCGATCGATGGTCATATCTGAAGCCCCACGGAGGTTTCATCGTGTTCCCCCGCGAAATCCCCCCTGACTGGTCGGCTGCGCGCGAGGAGTTGCGCGAGGCCACGGCGCGCGCCGGGTGGAAGCCCGACCTGGTCGCCGATGCCGAGGTCGCGCTCCTCGAACTGTTCGTCAACGCCTGGCGGCACGGTGGCAGCGCGGCGCCGCTCGTCGTCATCGCGCTGCTGGACCGGGTCCTCCGAGTCTCCGTCAGCGACGGGAGCCCGACCCTGCCGATCCAGTGCGACGACCCCGACCCCTACGCCGTCTCCGGCCGGGGCCTGCACCTGGTTCGCTCGCTCACCCACCGCTCCGGCACGGAGCCCCGGAAGTCCGGGAAATCCTGCTGGTTCGAGCTGGACGCCGCCGCGTGACCGCCGACCACCGCCGCCCGACCGGGCCGGCCGACCCGATCATGCGCACCTACACCGAGCCGGAGGTCGCCTCCCTGCTCGAAGAACTCCGCGACCGCGGCCGCAAGTTCGGCCTGATCTGGCCCGCCCTGGCCACGGACCAGGTGGTCGACGGTCGCGTCCTGGTCCGCTTCGGCGTCGCCCCGGCCAGTACCGTCCTCAACCTCCTCGCGATCCTCCGTCACTACGGGAAGGTCGAGGCCCCGTGCGACTCCTGATCAACCTCGCCCTTCCCCTCCTCCTGCTCGTCGCCATCGTCGTCGTCGGCCTCGGTGCGGTCGCCGTCCTGCGGATGCCCCACCGCCCGGACTCCATCGCGACCACCGTCCCCGACCGAGACCGCGACCGCCAACCCGTGGCCTGAAGCCCCACCCCGCCCATGCCGCCCGGCCGGACCCGCCGGGCGGCGGAGGCGCGCGCAGGAAGTCGGCCCCGCCGACTTCCCATGCAGCACACGCCGCATGCAGACCTGCCAGTAACGGTGGGACAGCCGGGCATGCAGCCCGACGACCGACCTGGATACCGGCCGGCGGGCGTAGGGCGCGGCCGCACGAGGACCGTTGCATAGGCTGGCCGTCTCATCGGACGCACCGAGACGAGGTCAGCCCATGCGCAGCAGCACCAGGATCCGTCTGATCGAGCCCATGGACGCTGCCCCGATCGCAGCGCATCGGCTGCGGGACGTCGAGGCCTTTCGGCCATGGGAACCGGTCCAGCCGGACGACTTCTTCACCGCGGATGGCCAGGCGGAGCGGATCGACAGGCTGCTGGCCGGATACCGGGCCGGCACGGTCTGGCCGGGCGTGGTACTTGCCGACGACCAGGTGATCGGGCAGGTCACCGTCGGAGGCATCCTGCCGCAGCCGCACCTGCGCCGCGGCTCCGTCGGGTACTGGATCGCCAGTGTCGCCCAGAACCAAGGCCACGCCGGGCGCGCCGTCGGGCTCGTACTCCAAGTGATGACCGACGAGCTCGGGTTGCACCGCGCCGAGGCGTCCACCAATCTGGAGAATCTGCCGTCGCAGCGGGTGCTGCGTCGCAACGGGTTCAGCCCGTACGGCGTCGCGCACTCCGCGATCTTTCTCGACGGGCGCTGGCGGGACGGGCTGCTGTGGGAGCGGCTCCTCGGCAGCTACTGACCGCGTGGTCGAGCGCCATCCACGTGTACGCCGGCCCGAGCGGACCGGGCTCCGTGCCCGGTCGGGCGCAGTAGGGTCGTTGCATGCTCCTGTGGATCAACGGCCCGTTCGGGGCCGGCAAGACTCAGACCGCGCACGAGATCCAGTGGCGTCTCGCCGGCAGCGTCATCTGCGACCCCGAGCACGTGGGTTTCGGCCTGCACCGGATGATGCCGCCGCCGCTGCGCGGGGACTTCCAGGATCTCCCCGCCTGGCGACAGGGTGTCTTCGAAGTGCTGGACCGTGTTCTCACCGATCACGACGGTGTGGTGATCGCGCCGATGACGGTCGTGGAGCCGGTGTACTTCCGCGAGACCGTCGGCCGGCTGCGAGAGCGAGGCCATGACGTCCGGCACTTCACGTTGTTGGCCGAGCGCGCGGCCGTACTGCAACGGCTGCGCGAGCGCGGGTTCGGGCATGTCGTGCAGTTCGTGGCCGGGAAGGACGCCCCGCTGCGTCGGGAGAGCTTCGCCGTGTCGAAGCTCGACCTGTGTCTGGAGCGTTTGCGCGAGGAGGAGTTCGCCCAGCACGTGTGGACCGATCGGCTGACGATCCCGCAGGTCGCCGACCACATCGCCGCCTCTTCGGGACTGACTCTCGCTCCGAACACCGACAGCGCACTCCGGGGGCGCGTCCGCCGGGCGTGGACAGGGGTCAAGCACATCCGGTTCGACTGAGCCCGGGCGGCGGAGGCACACACGGGAAGTCGGCCCGGCCGACTTCTCATGCGAGGTACGGGCAGCCTGCCCTTCGGGGACACCGGTTGTTTCCCCCGGCTCGGGTGCCCGGGCTCTCCCGCCTCACGCCAGGGCCGAGGAAACTGCGGGGGAGACCGCCCCTGCAACCTGTGAGGTCGAGCGTGATCGGCGCCACCGGCACTCCCCGCACCATCCGGCGGCCGGCCCGGGCCGTCGTCGCGGTGCTGCTCGCGCTCGCGACGGCCCTGGTGACCCTGGGCACCGTCGCCGCCCCCGGCGGGCAGGGTGCCGCCGCGGCCCCGGTGGCCGCGGTCGACCCGGCGGCCGGGCGGATCGTCTTCGCCGGCACCAACCATCGCGGCCTCGGCAAGGTGACCGGCGCCGAGTCGAGCACCCCGCTGTTCGGGCCCGGCCCGATCCACTTCGACCGCGACCCCTCGGCCCGCGGGGACGAACTGGTCTTCACCAGCCTGCGTGACGGCCCGCTGCCCCAGGTGTACCTGCGCGACGCGGCCGGCGCGGTGCACCGGCTCACCACCGGCATGGACACCGCCCACCCCGCGCCGGCCCCGGACGGCAAGGGCGTCGTCTTCGAGGCGCTGGAGGACCGCGGCGGCGACAGCAAGCCCCAGCACGTCCTGTGGGCCGTCAACCGGGACGGCAGCGGGCTGCGCCGGATCACCGACGGCGCGGCCGACGAGACCCATCCGACCGTCTCGCCCGACGGGAAGTGGATCGCCTACTCCTGCGACGGCGAACCATCGCACCGTCAGATCTACCTGCGGCCGTTCACCGGCGGCGCGCCCGTCAAGGTCTCCAGCGTGACCAACGGGGACGCGATCGACCCGACCTGGAACCCGGTGAACGACGACGCCCACCGCAACGAGATCGTCTACACCTGGGACCAGGGCGCCCAGGGCCGGACCCTGATGCTCACCTCGCCCACCGGCGGCGACAAGGCGTTCTTCCCTGGCACCGGCTCCACCTGGAAGACCGGCTCCGCCGCCTGGACGGCCGACGGCACAGGAGTCGTCTTCCTCAGCGCGGACCTGCTCGACCCCAACAACCCGAGTCCGCAGCCCGACCCGACCCGGCCGCCCGTGGTGAACCTCTACACCGCGCTGACCTGCAACTGCAAGGCGCCCGAACTGCTCTACCGGGCCGACCGGTTGATCTCCTCGCCGACCTGGCTGGGCCCGCAGCAGGGCGGTGGCCCCGTCGTCGAGCAGACCAGCGCCTCGGGCTCCAACGTCGCCGATGTGGAGGACGTGCGCCCCGACGGGTCCGACCCGCGCGACCTCGGCATCAGCGTGCTCCGCGAGGACCCGGCCGCCGACACCAACACCAGCACCGACCCGGCCGCCGACCCGCTCTTCCACCCCCGCCCCGGTTTCGACCCCTGGTACGAGCGCCAGACCTACACCCCCGACGGCCGCCAGATCGTGGTGACCCGCTACGAGGACGGGCCCGCCGGGCGGATCCAGCGGATCTGGCTCGCCGACGGCGACGGGGCGAACCCGCAGCCGATGAACCTCGCCGGGCGCGGCCCGAACGACCGGGACACCGACCCGTCCATCTCGCCGGACGGCAAGCTGATCGTGTTCAGCCGCAGCACTCCGGCCACCGGCCAGCAGCCGGCCCGGCCCGGGCGGGTCCTGATAGCCGAGGTGTCCACCGGGAAGATCGTCGGCACCGTCGAGCCGCCGGCCGGCCAGCCGGGCGCCTCCGACGGCCAGCCGTTCTGGTCCCCCGACGGCAAGCTGATCGCCTTCTCCCGCACCGCCGTGGTCAACGGCAACGCCGGCAACCTGCACGTCTGGACCGTCGCCGCGGACGACCTCGCCCGGCAGACCGACCTGAGCCGCACGGCCTGCCCGGGCAGCTGCAACGTCATCGACGACAGCCCCGCGTTCGCCCCCGACGGCCGACGGATCGCCTTCAACCGCAAGGCCGGTGACGGCGGGAACAACCAACAGGACGGGGTGGTGGTCACCACACCGACCGGCGCCGACTGCACGGTGATCGTGCCCGCCGGGCTCGGCCAGGGCGCCTGCACCCGGCCGCTGCCGGAACGCCCCACCACCGGGCCGTTCCAGCCCCGCGACGTCGCCTGGACGGCGGACAGCGCTCAGCTGCTGATGACCTCCCGCCGTGCCGCGCCGCCGAGCTCACCGGAGGGCCTCAAGGTCTACGACTTCGCGACCGCCAAGCTCACCGAACTCGACTGGCGGTTGCCGGGCCGCCAGAAGGAGCCGGCCGTCCAGCAGTCCGTCGACCTGGCGGTCAGCGTGCCCGAGCGGACCCCGGCCGTCCCCGTCGACGGCAGCACCGACGTGACGGTCACCGTCACCAACAAGGGCCCCGCGCCCTCGCCCGGCACCGCCCTCACCGTCTCGGTGCCGACCGGCGCCCGCCTCGGCAAGCTGACCACCCCGACCGGATCGTGCGACGTCGCGGCGCTGCGCTGCGAACTCGGCACCATGGCACCGCGCGCGGTGATCCGGATCACGGCCACCCTGATCGGCACCAGGCCCGGCAACCCGGACTTCGGCTGGAGCGTCACCGGGACGGTCGTCGACCCGTACCCCGACGACGACTCCGCCCGGACCTTCCTGCCGGTGCTGGAACCACCGACCCCCTCGCCGACTGCCACCCCGTCACCGTCCGCCTCGCCGACCCCGACCCCGACCCCGACACCCACACCCACCCCGACCGTCACGCCCACCCCCGCACCGCCCCCGCCCCCGGCCCCCGCGCCGCCGCCCCAGGCCGGCCCCGGAGTCGCGGTCGACGCCCAGCCGAACCCCGGCTACGTCGGCGGCCACGTGACCGTCAGCTACACGGTGCGCAACAGCGGCCAGGCCCTCGCGACCGGCCTGCGGCTGACGCTCGGCCTGCCCGCGGGGGTGCCCACCGAGGCCCTGCCCCCCGGCTGCCGGGGCGGCAGCTGCACGGTGAGCGACCTGGCGCCGGGCCGCAGCGCGGTGGTCCGCGTGGTGCTCTCGCCCGTGGCGGCGCTGGACACCACCATCACCGCGGAGCTGACCACCACCGGCACCGACGCCACCCCGGGACCGCACCGGGCGAGCACCCCGCTGCGCATCCTCCAGCCCCGCATCGTCGCGGTGCCGCCGATCGGCAAGCCCGGCTTCGTGACCTCGGTGCGCGGCGTGGACTTCCCGCCCGGCGCGCCGGTCCGGTTCACCTGGCAGCCCGGCATCACCGCCGCGGCGGCGCCCACCCGCCCGAAGGCCGACGGGACCTTCGCCGGCCAGCTGCTCATCCTCCCCAAGGACGAGACGGGCCCGCGCACCATCACCGCCGAAGGCCCCGGGTTCTCCCCGGTGACCTGCCCCTTCCTCGTGGTGGAGGGCAGCATCGGCCCGCCGGGGGAGGTGGAGCGGCGGTGATCCACGAGGTCGACGAGGCGCTGCGGCAGCTGCTCGCCGAGACCGGTCTGCCCGAGCGCGGGATCGAGGTGGTCTTCGACGCGCCCACCCGGGACTTCGCGGCCCGGCGCAACGCGCCCACGGTCAGCGTCTTCCTCTACGCGCTCCGCGAGGACACCGGCCGCCGGCAGGCCGGCACCGTCGCGGAGTACGACGCGGACGGCCTGGTGACTGGCCATCGCCCCGCCCCCCGCTGGTTCGAGCTGGCCTACCTGGTCACCGCCTGGACCAACCGGCCGCAGGACGAACACCGGCTGCTGGCCGAGGTGTTGCAGTGCCTGACCGCCGCCGACACGCTGCCTGCCCGGCTGCTCACCGGCACGCTCGCCGAGCTCGGACTGACCGTCGGGCTGGACATCGCGGGGCGCGACACCGGCCTGCCGTCGGTCTCCGACGTCTGGTCCTCGCTCGGCGGGGAACTGCGGCCTTCGGTCGACCTGCGGGTGCTCGCCCCGCTGCCCGGCGAGCGCAGCCCGGCCGGGCCGCCGGTCACCGAGGGGTTGGTGCTGCACGCCGGCGACACCACCCCGGCCGGGCCGCCGCCCGCCGACGGCCCGGGCCGCCGACTGCGCTACCAGGGCGCCGCGGACCCCGGGCCGGACGGCTTCGCCGCGCCCCGGGAGCGCGGGCTGCCGCCCGGCCGCCGGCCCCGGGGCAGGGCGCGATGAGCCTCGGCCTCGACCAGGTGGTGAACGGCGCACCGCCGAAGCCCGACCACCTCTGGGAGCGGCTGCACCGGATCGAACAGCGGGTCCGTACCGCGGTGCGCGAGCGCCGGGCCGACGACCCGGACCCGGACGACCCGTACCGCGGCCAGTACCTCGGCCCCGAGGCGGTGGAGCGCATCCTCGCGGCCTCCGCCACGGCGGGCCTGGTCACCGAAGGCCCCGCCGACGGGCCCGCGCCGCCGCCCGGCTCCCGGCTCGGGCGGCTCAGCGCCGCCTTCGGGCTGCTCCCGGTGGACCTCGACCTGCTGCTGGTGGCGCTCGCCCCCGACCTCGACTCCCGCTTCGAGCAGCTCTACGGCTACCTCAACGACGACCTGACCCGCCGCCGGGCGACCATCGGCCTGGCCCTCGAACTGTGCGGACTGCCCGGGGCCGGTGCCGGCCGATTCCGCTTCTCCACCCGGGCCCCGCTGATCGCCGGCGGCCTGCTGGAGATCACTGAGCCGGACCGCCCGCTGCTCTCCCGCACCCTGCGCGTCCCGGACCGGGTGACGGCCCATCTGCTCGGCGACGACGAGCCGGACGGCGCGCTCGGCGGGCTGGCCCGCCGCGCCGAGCTCTGCTTCCGGCAGCCCGACGAGCGGCTGCGGGCGCTGGCCGCGAACGGCGGGTTCGTCCACCTGCTGGACCGGAGCGGACACGCCGCCCCGATCGCGGTGGCCGCCCTCGCGGCCGACGGCCCGCCGCCCCTGGTGGTCGACGCCGCCGCGCTCGCCGCCCGCCCGCCGGAGGGAACCGTACGGGTGCTCGCCCGCGAGGCGCGGCTGGCCGGGGGCGGTGTGGTGCTCGGACCGCTGGACCGGCTCGAACCCGAACGGCCCGAGCGGGCCGCGCTGTTGCGCGAGCTGTGTGCGGAACTCGCCGGTGTCCCGCTGGTCGTGCACGGCCCGCAGGTCTGGGACCCGGCCTGGGCGGCGCAGAGCCCGGTGGTGGTCACCGTCCCGCCGCCGGACCCGCCCGAGCGGGCCGAGCAGTGGGCCCGCGCGCTGGACGAGGCGTCGAGCGGGGAGTTGAGCGAGGAGCTGGCCGAGGCGGTGGCCGCCTACCGGCTGGACCGGGAACAGCTGGCACGGGCCGCCTCGGTGGCGGCCCGGACGGCGGCCGCCGAGCGGCGCCCGGTGCGGGCCGAGGACCTGCGGACGGCGGTGCGGGCGCAGAACGCCGCGGGCCTGGCCCGGCTCGCCCGCCGGATCGAACCCGCGGTCGGCTGGGCCGACCTGGTGCTGCCCGCCCCCACCGCGGGCCGGTTGCGTGAACTCGTGCTGCGGGCCCGGCACCGCGACCAGGTGCTCGGACGCTGGCGGATGCGCCCGGGCGGCGGCCGGGGGAACGGGGTGATCGCCCTGTTCGCCGGGGAGTCCGGCACCGGCAAGACGATGTCGGCCGAGGTGGTCGCCGCCGAGCTCGGCATGGAGCTGTACGTGGTGGACCTGGCCACCGTGGTGGACAAGTACATCGGCGAGACCGAGAAGAACCTGGAACGCATCTTCACCGAGGCCGCGCAGGTGAACGGCGTCCTGCTGTTCGACGAGGCGGACGCGCTGTTCGGGAAGCGTTCGGAGGTCAAGGACGCCCGCGACCGGCACGCCAACGTGGAGACGGCGTACCTGCTCCAGCGGATGGAGTCCTTCGACGGGATCGCGGTGCTGACGTCCAACCTGCGGGCCAACCTCGACGAGGCGTTCACCCGGCGGCTGGACGTCATCGCGGAGTTCCCGCTGCCGGACGAGGCGCAGCGGCGCCTGCTGTGGGACCGCTGCCTGGGGCCGTTGGTGCCCCGCGGCGACGACCTCGACCTGGACTTCTGCGCCCGGCACTTCGAGCTCACCGGCGGCTCCATCCGGGCCTGTGCGGTCTCCGCGGCCTACCGGGCCGCCGGGACGGGCACCCCGCTGGGCATGGCGCAGCTGGTCTCCGCGGTGGTCGGCGAGTACCGCAAGCTCGGCCGGCTGGTGCTGGCGAGCGAGTTCGGGCCGTGGCTGGGCGTCCTCGGGGACACCGCGCACGGCTGAGCGCCCCCGGGGCGACGGGGCGGCCGGGGCGCCTGTGGGGACCACCGGCGGTGTCCGCGGGGGCAGCGGTTCCTGCCCCCGGTACGGGACCTGCGGACATGTTTCCGGGTGGTGCCCGGGCAGCAGACTCGGGGGCGAATGACCGGCGAAATGGTTGGCCAGCCGAAGGAGCGCGTATGCCGTCGTACCTCACCCCGGGCGTGTACGTGGAGGAGGTCCAGTCCGGTGCCCGGCCGATCGAGGGTGTCGGCACGGCCGTCGCCGCGTTCGTCGGCTTCGCCGAGACCGGCCCGTTCCACGAGCCCACACTGGTGACCAACTGGGACCAGTACGTCCAGCGGTTCGGCGGCTTCACCGAGGGCACCTACCTGGCGCACGCGGTGTACGGCTTCTTCGCCAACGGCGGCGGCTCCGCCTACGTCGTGCGGGTCGGCGACCCGGCCCGGCAGGCGCCCGGCGCCGCCCCCGCCGTCACCGCGGCCCCGCCCGTCGAGATCGCGGGCTTCCTCTTCTCCGCCCTGCCGGGCGCGGGCGCCGACGTGTCCGTCGAGGTCGCCGACCCGGAGGGGGAGAACGTCCCCGACGACCGGTTCCGGCTGCTGGTGCGCCGGGGCGCCGAGGTCGTGGAGACCTACGACGTCTCGACCCGCAAGAGCACCAAGGGCTACGTCGTCACCCAGCTGCGGGAGTCGAAGCTGGTCGCCGTCGCCGAACAGCCCGGCACCGCGCCGAGCCGCCCCGAGCGCCGCACCCACGCCCTGGCGCCCGCGCCCGCGCCGGCCGCGGCCCCGGCCGGCCGGCTCGACCCCGCCGAGTACGTCGGCGACGCCGCCGCCAGGACCGGCTTCGGCGGCCTGGAGGCGATCGACGAGATCACCATGGTCGCGGTGCCCGACGTGATGAGCGCCTACCAGCGCGGTGACCTCGACGACGAGGGCCTGCGCACCGTCCAGCTGGCGGTGATGTCGCACTGCGAGCAGATGGGCGACCGGATCGCCGTCCTGGATCCTCCGCCCGGCCTCAACGCCCAGCGGATGCGCACCTGGCGGAACGACGAGGCGGGCTTCGACTCCCGCTACGCCGCGCTCTACTACCCGTGGATCAAGGTGTTCGACCCGGCGAGCGGCCGCAACGTGCTGGTCCCGCCGAGCGGGCACGTCGCCGGGGTGTGGGCGCGCAGCGACGCCGAGCGCGGCGTGCACAAGGCGCCCGCCAACGAGGTCATCCGCGGCGCGGTGGACCTGGAGATACGCCTCAGCAAGGGCGAGCAGGACCTGCTGAACCCGATCGGCGTCAACTGCGTACGGGCCTTCCCCGGGCGTGGCATCCGGATCTGGGGCGCGCGCACCCTCTCCTCCGACCCCGCGTGGCGCTACCTGAACGTGCGCCGGCTCTTCAACTACCTGGAGGAGTCCATCCTCCTGGGGACCCAGTGGGTGGTCTTCGAACCCAACGACGACCGGCTGTGGTCCAGCATCCGCCGGAACATCACCGCGTTCCTCACCGAGGAGTGGCGGCGCGGGGCGCTGTTCGGCCAGACCGCGGCCGAGGCCTTCTACGTCAAGTGCGACCGCGACAACAACCCGCCGGAGTCCATAGACCTCGGCCAGGTGGTCTGTGAGATCGGCGTCGCCCCGGTGAAGCCCGCGGAGTTCGTGGTGTTCCGGCTGTCCCAGTTCTCCGACAGCACGAGCCTCGTCAACGAGTGACCGGCCCGGTCGGCACCACCCCTCGGCACCCCTCGCATCGGAAGGTGACACAAACCCATGGCTGAAGGCGATCCGCTCTCCACACATATCTTCGGCGTCCAACTCGGCGGCTACAACGTCGAGTCCGTCAAGGAGATCAGCAATCTGACGGTCGAACAGGACGTCGTCGAGTACAAGCAGGTGACCCAAGAGGGCAAACTGATCGTCCGCAAGCAGCCCGGCGCCCGGCTGCCCGGCGAGGTGACCATCACCCGCGGCCTGGACAAGAGCGGCGCGTTCACGGACTGGATCAAGGAGACCCTGAACAACGGGGCGATCAACACCGCGCGGCAGAACCTCACCATCGAGGTCAAGGACACCACCGGTGCCACCCTGCGGCGCATCCAGCTGATCAACGCCTGGGCGAGCCGCTGGGAGGGCCCCACCCTCAGCGCCGGCGAGTCCAGCGCCGCGACCGAGACCGTGACCATCGTGTTCGAGGAGATCTCGGTCGAGTGAGGCGGAAGATCGGCCTGGAGGAGCTGCTGGAACGGGCTCCGGCCCCGCAGAACACCGCGCCGCAGCAGCAGGCCCCGGCGGCAGCGGCAGCGGCGCAGCCCCGGGGGCGGGTGCCGCACACCGAGTTCGAGTTCGAGCTGCCACTCGGCTACGTCGACGACGAGGGCACCGTGCACCGGCACGGGGCCATGCGCCTCGCCACCGCCCGGGACGAACTGATGCCGCAGATCGACCTGCGGGTCAAGGAGAACCCGGCCTACCTCAGCGTGGTGCTGCTCAGCCACGTGATCACCAGGCTGGGCGACATCACCGACGTGCACGCCGGGGTCGTCGAGCGGATGTACGCCACCGACGTGGCCTTCCTCCAGGACCTCTACCAGCGGATCAACAGCGAAGGCCACACGCGCGCCGCGGTGACCTGCCCGCACTGCGACGGCGCCTTCGAGGTCGACCTCGCCGGTGGGCGCCTGGGGGAATCGTGACGTACGCGCCTGCTCGGCTGTACGAGGAGATCGCGTACATCGCCTACCACTTCCACTGGCAGCGGGAGGACATCCTCGACCTGACCCACCGCGAACGCGGGCAGTGGGTCAGGGAGATCGCTCGTCTCAACACCCGCATCAGCGAAGGCGGGTGAGCGGGGTGGGGCTTCGGGACTGGATCGGCCGCCGCAGGGGCGGCGAGCCCGGTGGCGCCGGTGGCGCCGGTGGTTCCGGCGGTGCTTCCGGTGATGCCGGCGGGGGCGCCGGCCCGGGCGAGGCCGCCCGGCGGCGCCCGGCGGCGGGGGACGGGGGATGGCGCGCGGTGGCGCCGCTGGTCCCGACCGTGGCCGGACCGGCCGGCGGCGTCAGCGACGGCCTGAGGTTCCGGTCCCGGCTCACCGCATGGCAGGACCCCTCGCTCTGCGGCCCGCTCGGCCACGCGGTCCTCCCGACCGCCCCGGCCGGCATCCTGCGGGCGGTTGCGGGGCCGGGCTCTGCGGCGCCCGTGCTCACCGGCGGGGACGAGCTCGTCGTGCCGGTCGGCCCGGGGGAGGCCGGGGCCCAGGAGCCGGCGGAGGCCGGGCCGTCGGCGGCATCGAGGCCGGCGCGGCAGGCCCGGCCGGTCCAACGGTCCGTCGGGGTCCGGCGGCTTCCGGTGCGGTCCGGGCCGCGCGCGCCGCGCCCGAGCGGGGCCGACCGGCAGGTGGCGCGGGACGGCGCCGACGGCGGCGCGCCGACGCCTGGTGCGGCGAAGCCCGCTACCCCGGCGCCTGGTGTGCCGACGCCTGCCGCATCCAAGCCGGCTGCGCCGAAGCCCCCTGCGGCGAAGCCTGGCACGCCGGCGCCTGCTACACCGACGCCTGCTTCGCCGGCGCAGGCCCCTGCGGTGCCCGGAGCGGTCGTGCCGGGTGCGCCGATGCCTGTCGTGTCGTCGCCCGATGCGGCCACCGCCTCCCCGAGTCGGAGCGAGGCGGCCGTCCGGGCCCACCGGCCGGTGCGGCCGCGCGCCGTCAGCGAACCGCTGATCGTCGCGCGGCGCCCCCGGTCCCTGCCCGCACGCCCGGTGACGGCCGTCCCGGGGCCGGTCAGGAAGCCGGACGCCATCGCCGAGCCGCCGAGCGGGGCCACGGACGCGCCGCTGCCGCCCGCAGCGGTGACGGAAGCGCCCGCCGACGGTACGCGCCCGTCCGTGAGCGCCGAAGCGGCCGTCCGGACGCTGCCGGGTACGGGCGCCACCGCGGCGCCCGCGCGGGGTGCGCAGAGCGGAGGGGCGGTCCAGCGCGCCGCCGTGCCGAGCGGTGGCGCAGCCACCCGTCCGGTCCTCGGCGCGCCCCTGACCGCGCTGCCCGCGAGCGCCTCACCCCTGGCCACCAGCGGCCCTCGGACCCCTGACGCCGCCTCGGGTACGCCGGCCATGCCCGTGGTCCCCGCCGACGCGGGGTCCGCCGCTCCCGAGGCGGCCGGGACCGACGGCGGCGTTCGGCCGTCCGGCGGCGGCGTCCGTGACGCCACCGCCCCTGCTCGCCGCACCCGTACGGCCGCCGAGCCGGGGAGCCCGGCACCGGCCCGTCCAGAGCGCGGGCCGGTCGAGGGCGCACCCGTGCAGCGCACGCCGTCCGGGGCCGTTCCCTCCTCGCCCGCACCGTCCGCACCGACCCCCGAACGTGCCGTACGAACCCCCGAATGCACCGTACCGGTCCCGCCCGGACCGACCTCCGCCCGTACGCGTGGGGGCCTGGGCGCGCCGCTCGACGCGCTGCCGCCGACGGCGGCCGTGGCGGGGGCCGTCGCACCGCTGCTCGGTGGGCGCCGCCCGGTCCGGCGGATTCCGGCCCCGGCGGTGGGCGACGCCGCACCTGCTGTCGCCTCGCCGGTGGCCGGTGAAGGGCTGCCCGTTCAGCGTGCCACCACGCGCTCCGCCGACGGCCAGATGGATTCAACTGCCGTATCACCTCTGGGTGTTGGCGGGAGCCCGGCGGGTCCGACCACCCCGGCCGTTGGTGGCCGACCCGCGCACCCGCGTGCGGAGCACGGCAGGAGCGGCCCGGCGGCCGGGCACACAGTGGTCCCGAACGCCTTGCCGGGGGCGGCACCTGCCCCCGCCGCGCGGCCGTCCGGCAGCAGCCCGGAGCGGCGCCCCGGAACCGTTGCGCAGCCGGTCGTCCCGGCGGGCCGGACCCGCCCTGCCGGAGCAGGGGAGCGGGTCGCCGGCCCGCTCGGAACCGGTGGCGGACCGGTGGTTCCCCTGGCGGTTCCCGCGGGTCCGGCCTCCGGCGGCCTGGGCGTGCAGCGCGCCGTCCGACTCACCCGCCAGAGGCGGGGGCTGCTCGGCGAGCGCCCGATGAGCGTTGCCCTCGCCGTCCCGTCGGCGACGCCAGGGCCCGGCGCCGGCGCGCCCGTCGGCGGGGGCACGGCGGCGGCCGCCCGGCCCGTGGTCCCGGCCGTCTGGCCCCACGCGCTCGCGTCCCGTCCGGACGGCGAACCGGCGGCCGAGCCGGCCGCAGCCGCAGCCGGCGCCGAGACCGCGACCACCGCGCAACGCTCGCGTCCACGGTCACACCCCCGGCGCTCGTCCGGCGCCGGAGGCAGCGGCACCGCCGCCGGAGAGTCGGCCGTGCAGGCGAGCCCGGTACGGCTCCGCCCCCCGGATGCGGCTGCGCCGCGCGGAGTGGTTGCCGCCGTGCAACGTGCGTTCTCCCGGCGTTCGTCGGAGCCGCCAGCCGGCCCGACGGCCGGTCACCCGACGGCCCACGGAGGTCCGACGGCACCCACCGCCACTGCGATCGCTGTCGCACCCGCGGCCCCGCCACGCGTCCTGCCTGCTCAACCCCGTGCCGCAGTACCGGACGTGAGCGTCCCGGCACTGCCGTGGGCAGCGCAGTCGCAGTCGCAGCCGCAGCCCGGCGCCACGAGCGCGGGCCACCCGGCCCCGCGGCGCGCCGCCACGCCGAGGACGTCCGCAGGGCGCCCGAGCCCCGGCGCCCCCGGTTCGCCGTCCGGTGCGGCGAGCGCCCCGCACCCGCCGGTCGTCCGGCTCAGGCCGGTGACGGCCCCGCCGATCCAGCGCCTTCCGGCCACGTCCCGGCCTCCGCAGCCGGCCCCGGCCCAGCCGCCCGTCCTCGCGTCTGCGTCGGGCACGGGCTGGTCGGCGGGCCCGCAGCCCGCCACCGCGTCCGCGCCCGTCGTGCCATGGCCCCTGCCGACCGGGCACGCCACGAACGCGCCCGCCGTACGGTCCGCACCGCCCACACCACTGGCACCGACCTCGCCGTCCGCGCCCGGTACGGCACGCGTGCTGCAGAGGGTGGCCGAGCAGAACGGCCTGACCGGGATTCCGCTGACCGCCGTGCCCGCACGCACCCCCACCACGGTGCAGCGTGCCGTGGAACCCCCTGGGAAGGCCCCCGGCGGACCACCCGCCGAGCCGCCCGCGGACCCCGCAGACCTCGACGAACTGGCCCGGCGGCTGGTCGAACCGGTCGGCCGGCTGCTGCGCACCGAACTGCGCAGGGGCCGGGAGCGCAGCGGCAAACCGTACGACATGCGCCGCTGAGCATGGACCGGAACGCGGATCAGAACGCGAACCAGAGCGTGGACCAGGCGGACGGCCGGCAGGGGGCCGCAGCGACGTGACCGGAAGCAGGGAGCGGAACCGATGACCGACAACATCTTCGCGTCCAGTGTGTTCTTCAGCCTGACCATCGGCGGCAACGACCTGGGCGAGTTCACCACCTGCTCGGGGCTCGGCGCCCAGGTCGAGATCGAGCAGTACGCGGAGGGCGGCAACAACGGCTTCGCCTGGCAGTTGCCGGGCCGCATCACCTGGTCGAACATCACGCTGACCCGCGCGGTCACCGCGGACACCACCAAGATCGCCCGCTGGCTGGCCGAGATCGTCCGGAAGGTCGAGCCGAAGGACGGCGAGATCGTGGCGCTGCGGCCGGACCTGAGCCGGATCGTCGGCTGGCAGGTGCTCGGGATCGTCCCGGTGCGCTGGGAGGGCCCGTCGTTCGACCCGGCCAACTCCCAGGCCGCGATGGAGACCCTGGAGATCGCCCACGCCGGCCTGCGCCCGTCCTGACCCCACCCCGCACCCCCAGCCCCCCGCCGCCCGGCCCACGGAAGGAGCACCAGGATGTCCCCAGCGGTCCCCGCGAGCGTCACCCGGGCCCAACTGACCATCATGGAGCCACCGTCCACGGTCGGCGCCCAGCCCGGCGGCACGCTCGCGCAGCTCCGGCTCCAGTTCAACCCGGCGACCCTGGTGCTGCGCAAGACCACCGAGTGGCGGCGCACCCCGTCCCGGATGGCGGGCGAGTCCGCGCTGCCCGAGTTCGTCGGCAGCGGCCCGCGCTCGCTCTCCCTCGACGTGTTCCTGGACTCCACCGCGACCCACGACAACTCGGTGGAGCGGGCGGTGGAGCAGCTGATGACGGCCTGCGTGCCCACCCCGACCAGCCTGGCGCGCAAGACGCCGGCCAGCCCGTGGATCCGGCTGGACTGGGGCACCCTGAAGACCACGTCGTTCAACGGGGTGCTGACCGGCCTGTCGGTCACCTACTCGCTCTTCGACGTCGACGGGAAGCCGCTGCGGGCGGTCTGCTCGCTCAGCATCGACGAGGCCAGCGTCGACCCGGCCGGCCAGAACCCGACCTCCGGCTCGCCGGAGGCCCGCAGCACCCACCGGGTGATCGCCGGCGACAGCCTGCCGCTGCTCGCCTGGCGCGCGTACGGGGACGCCACCGCCTGGCGCACCATCGCGGAGGCCAACGACATCGACGATCCGCTGGCGCTGGTCCCCGGCGCGGAGCTGATCGTGCCGGGGATCGACGAACTCACCCAGGGCGGACGGCCATGACCACTCCCGAGGCCCGCGGCGGCCGGTCCTTCGCCGCGGATCCCGTCGTCGAGGCGCCGGGCCCGCTGCCGCCGATCTGGGCGACCCAGCTGGTCTCCTGCGACATCGAGGAGAGCGTCGGCCTGCCCGACACCGCGGTGCTGTCCTTCCGGGACGCCAACCACACCTTCCTCGCCGCCACCGGGATCACCATCGGCACCCCGCTGCGGGTGTCGGTGGTCACCGTCCAGGGGAACACCCGGGCACGGCTGTTCACCGGCGAGGTGACCGCGCTGGAGCTGGAGGTGGACACCACGGGCTCGTACACCGTGGTGCGGGCCTCCGCGGTCACCCACCGGCTGATGCGCGGGCGCCGGGTGAAGGCGTTCCGGAACATGACGACCGCCGACATCGTCCGCGAGGTCGCCGCGGGGGCGGGCCTGACCTGCGGGAAGGTCGACTCGTTCCCGGTCGTCCACCAGCAGCTCTCCCAGGCGAACGTCCCGGACTGGGAGTTCCTCCAGTTCCTGGCCCAGGAGAGCGGCGCCCAGGTACGGGTGGACGACGACGGGAAGCTGGAGTTCGTCCGGCCCGAGCCCGCCTCCGGCGCACCGGCCCCCTCCACCCCTGCGCCGCAGAACCCGCTGGTGCTGGAGTACGGCCGCAACCTGCTGGAGCTGCGCGGCGTGCTGACCGGCGCCGCAGGAGCGGACACGGTCGAGGCGCGCGGCTGGAACGTCACCACCAAGAGCGCCCTGGTCGCCACCGAGCCCGCGGTGACCTCCCGGACCGTGCAGCCGGGGATGAGCCCCTCGGCGGTGAGCTCCGCCTTCCCCGGCCAGGCCCGGCTGACCGTCGCCGACACCCCGTACCGCACCCAGGCGGAGACCGCCTCGGTGGCCCGGTCGCTGGCCGCCTCGGTGGCGGCCGGCTTCGGCGAGCTGGAGGTGGTCGCCGAGGGCAACCCGCGGCTGCGGGCGGGCACCGCGGTCGCCCTGGGCAACGTCGGCGCCGCCTTCTCCGGCCGCTACACCGCCACCGGGGTGCGCCACCTGCTCGAACCGTTCCGCGGCTACCGCACCACCGTGGTGGTCAGCGCGGCCCCCGACCGCTCGCTGGCCGGTCTGACCAGCGGCGGCAACGCGCCGCCGCGCGGGCCGCGGATGCCGGGCCTGGCCGTCGCCGTGGTCACCGACGTCCGGGAGCCGGGCGGCGGGCAACGCGGCTGGGTGAAGCTGAAGTTCCCCTGGCTGGACGACGCCTACGTCTCGGACTGGGTGCGCACCGTGCAGTGGGGCGGCGCCGGGGGCGGCGGCGTGGTCAGCCCCGAGGTCAACGACGAGGTGCTGGTCGGCTTCGAGCAGGGCGACCTGGACAGCCCGTACGTGCTGGGCGGGCTCTACAACGGCGTGGACCGGCCCTCCCCGCACGACGTGCCGCTGGTCGACGCGGCCGCCGGCAAGGTCAACCGCCGCTCCGTGGTGTCCCGTTCGGGCCACCGGATGGAGCTGCTGGACGTGCCCGGCGGAAAGTCCGGCGTCCGGCTGGCGAGCGGGGACGGGAAGCTGGAGGTCAGCCTGGACCAGCAGCGCGGCGAGATCGTGCTGACCGTCCACGGCCTCGGCGGCGCGGCCGGCAGCACGGTGCGGCTCTCCTCCTCCGGCATCACCCTGGACGCGGGCACCGGAACGGTGGACGTGCGCGGCGGATCCGTCACCGTCCGGGGGACGACCTCCGTCACCGTGGACGGCGGCGCCGAGGCGGTGCTCAAGGGGGCCTTCGTCCGGATCAACTGACGGAACGTCACATCACGCCTACCAGCAGACACCATTATCGGAAACGGAGACCGTACATGCCCCCCGCAGCCCGGACCGGCGACCTCACCGACCACGGCGGCGCCCTCACGACCCCGCCGCCGGGCGCCCTCAAGGTGGCGACCGTGCTGATAGGCGGCCGCCCCGCCGCCGTCGTCGGCACCGTGCACGCCTGCGTCGTCCCCCCGCACCTGGCTCTGGGCCCCGGCAACCTCGTCATGCCCTCCCCGGGCGCGGTCACCGGGGGAGTGGTGCTGATCGGCGGCCTGCCCGCGGCCCGCATGGGCGACAAGACGACCTGCGGCGCGACCATCACCACGGGTGCGTTCAACGTCCTGATCGGGGGCGGCATATGACGAGCAGCTTCATCGGCCGCGGCTGGGCCTTCCCGCTGCGGGTGAACGCCACCGGCGGCATCGGCATGGTGGACCGGGACCGGGAGCTCGCGGAGGCGATCCGGCTGATCCTCGGCACCGCCCCCGGCGAGCGGCCCATGCGCCCCGAATTCGGCTGCGGCATCCACGAGTACGTCTTCGCCCCGGGCGACAGCACCACCGCCGGGCGGATCGCCCGCGAGGTGCGCATCGCGCTGGAGCGCTGGGAGCCGCGGATCGAGGTCGACGACGTGGTGATCGCCTTCGACAGCGTCGAGGAGGGCACGCTCTACATCGACGTCCACTACACCGTGCGCGCCACCAACGACCGCCGCAACCTGGTCTTCCCCTTCTACACCATCCCGGAGCACCCGGGCGCGGACTCCCTCGACACGGCGGACGGGGGTGCGCGCTGATGGCACTGCCCTCCCCGAACCTGGACGACCGCCGCTTCCAGCAGCTCGTCGACGAGGCCAAGCGGTACGTCCAGCAGCGCGCCCCGGAGTGGACCGACCACAACGTCTCCGACCCGGGCGTCACCCTGATCGAGACCTTCGCCTACCTCGTGGACCAGCTGCTCTACCGGCTGAACCGGGTGCCGGAGAAGAACTACGCCGCCTTCCTCGACCTGCTCGGCATCCGGCTCTTCCCGCCCGCCGCGGCCCGGGCCGAGGTCGACTTCTGGCTCTCCGCCCCGCAGCCCGAGACGGTCCTGCTGCGGGCCGGCACCGAGGTCTCCACGCTGCGCACCGAGACCGACGACGCGGTGGTCTTCTCCACCGCCGAGGACCTGCCGATCGTCCCCAGCTCGCTGGAGCGGCTGGTCACCGTCTCCGCTTCCGGCGAGCAGTCCGACGGCACGGCCAGGCTGGCCGACGGCGCGGACGTGCCGTGCTTCCAGCCGCGCCCGGCGGCCGGGGACGCCATGCTCTTCGCCCTGCCGGCCGTGGTGCCGCGCTGCATCCTGATCGTCCGGCTGGACAGCCGGGTGGAGGGCGTCGGTGTCGACCCGCGGCAACCGCCGCTGGCCTGGGAGGTGTGGGACGGCGCGCGCTGGATCGCCTGCGAGACCGGCAGCGACACCACCGGCGGCCTCAACCGGCCCGGCGAGGTGGTCGTCTTCGTGCCCGCCGGGCACACCGCCTCGGTGGTCGCCGGCCGGCGGGCCGGCTGGCTGCGTTGCCGGGTCACCGAGCCGCAGCCGGGCCAGCCCTTCTACTCCGAGTCGCCCACCGTCCGGCGGGCCGAGGTGTTCACGGTCGGTGGCACCGCGACCGCCGTCCACGCCCGGACCGTCACCGACGCGCCGCTCGGCGCCTCGGAGGGCGTCGCGGGCCAGCGCTTCCGGCTCGCCCGGCCGCCGGTGCTGCTCGACGGCGAGCCCCCGGTGGTCGAGGTCGCGGCCGGCGACGGCTGGGAACGGTGGACGGTCGTCGAGCACTTCGGCGAATCCTCGCCCGCCGACCGGCACGTGGTGCTGGACGCGACCACCGGCGAGTTCCTCTTCCCTCCCGCGGTCCGGGAACCCGACGGCAGCCTGCGCGCCTTCGGGGCGGTGCCGCCCAAGGGCGCCCGGCTGCGCGTCCCGCGCTACCGCACCGGCGGCGGGATCGCGGGAAACGTCGCCCGCGGCACCATCACGGTGCTGCGCAGCTCCGTCCCGTACATCGCCCGGGTCGACAACCGGGAGGCGGCCCGGGGCGGGGTCGACGGCGAGACGGTGGAGAACGCCAAGGCCCGCGCCCCGCACCAGCTGCGCCTGCAGGAACGTGCCGTCACCGCCGGGGACTTCGAGCTGATCGCCCGGCAGGCCGCTCCGTCCGCCGCCCGGATCAGCTGCGTGCCCGCCGCCGGCGGGGAGGCCGGGGCGGTGCGGGTGCTGGTCGTCCCCGACGCCGTCGCGGACGAGGGCGACCGGCTGCGCTTCGAGCAGCTGATCCCCGACGAGCAGGTGTTGGCCGCCGTGGCGACGGCCCTCGACGAGCGGCGGCTGATCGGCACCCGGCTGGTCGTGCAGCCGCCCGCCTACCAGGGCGTGACGGTGGTGGCCCGGCTCACCACCCGCTCCGCCGACCCCGACCGGGTCCGCGAGGAGGTGCTCGCCGCGCTGTACCGGTACCTCAACCCGCTGCGCGGCGGCGCCGCCGGCGAGGGCTGGCCGTTCGGCCGGGCGGTGCAGTACGGGGAGGTGTTCGCGGTGCTCCAGCGGGTGGCCGCCGTCGCGGGGGTCGAGGAGCTGCGGCTGTTCCCGGCCGACCCGATCACCGGACGCCGGGGTGCACCCGCCGAGCGGGTCGAGGTCCCGCCGGACGCCCTGGTCTTCTCCCACCAGCACCAGGTCGTGGTCACCGCGGTCACCGAGGACGGGCCGTCATGACCCGGGCCGCGGTCCCGGGACTGCCCAGCCCGCACCCGATCGGCGAACTGCTGCCCGCGCTCTTCGCCGACGACGACCTCGCCCAGCGGTTCACGGCCGGCCTGGACACCGTCCTCGCCCCGGTCTTCGCGACCCTGGACAACCTGCCCGCCTACTTCCGGCCCGGCCTCGCGCCGGCCGACTTCCTCGACTGGCTGGCCTCCTGGGTCGCGGTGGAGGTCGACCCGGCCTGGCCGGTGGAGGTGCGCCGCGCGGTGGTCGAGCGCGCGGTGGAGCTGCACCGCTGGCGCGGCACCCGGCGCGGCCTCACCGAACGGCTGCGGCTGGTGCTCGGCGCCGGAGCCGAGATCGTGGACGGCGGCGGCGTCTCCTGGTCCACCGACCCGGACGCCGAGCTGCCGCCCGCACCGAGCGGCGAGGTGCTGGTCCGGGTCTGGCCGCTGAGCGGTCCGGAACCGGACGAGGACCAGGTGCGGTCCGTCGTCAGGGCGGGCTGTCCGGTCCATCTGACCTGCCGGGTGGAGATCCTGCCCGGCCCACCCGGGCGAGTGGAGGACTGACGGATGCCGGTGTGCCCCGAATGCGGAACGGCCAACGGGGAGGGGGACGACTTCTGCGGCAACTGCGGCGCCTACCTCGGCTGGTCGCACGGCACCGCTGCCGCGCCGACGGCGACGCCGGCCGCGCCCGCGGCGGTGCCCGCGCCCGCGCCGGCCGCGCCCCGGCCGGCGCCCGCCGAGCCCGAACCGACGCCTGTGCCCAAGCCGGCGCCCGAGCCGGCGTCAGAGTCCGCACCCGCACCCGTCGAATCCACCCGGCGGAGCGCATCGCGGCGCACCGCGCGGGCCAGGGCGGAGACCACGGAGGCCGCCAAGCCGGAGCAGCAGCCCGTCCCGGCTGTCGAGCCCCCGGCAGCCGAGCCCCCGGCGACCGAGCCCGCGGCCCCGCCCGCCGCCGAGCCCTCGCGCCCGAGCACCGCCCCCGTACGGCCCGCTCCCGCGCAGGCCCCTGCTCCCGTCCCCGCCCCGCAGGCCGACCCGGTGGCCGTCCGGCCCGCCAAGCCCGTCGCACCCCGCCCCGTCAGCCGGCCGACGGAGGCCGCCGAGACCCAGGACGGCCCGCCCTGCCCCCGGTGCGGCACGCCCAACCTGCCCGAGCGGAAGTTCTGCCGCCGCTGCGCCGCGCCACTGACGGCCACCGCGGCCGCTCCCGAGCTGCCCTGGTGGCGCACCCGCTGGCCGTTCCGGCGCCGGGTGCGGATCGGCGGCTCGGGCAACGCGCTGCGCCGCACCATCGCGCTGCTCGTCCTCATCGCGGTGATCGTCGCCGGGATCCTGCTCTACCCGGCCGGCAAGGACGGCTTCCAGGGCGTGCTGGACAAGCTCCGCAGCACCGCGCCGATCACCCCCGCCGCCACCTCGGCGAGCGCCGCCGTCGAGGGCCATCCGGCCACCGCGGCCGACGACGGCCTCAGCAACACCTACTGGGGAGCACCCGCGATCGGGGACTCCGTCACCTTCTCCTTCCGCACCCCGTTCCGGCTGGTGGACCTGATCATCCACACCGGCGACTCGGTGGACCCGGAGCACTTCCGGCAGCAGGGGCGTCCCACCGTCCTCTCCCTGGAGGTCACGGCCAAGGACGGCGAGGTCCACACCCAGCAGATCTCGCTCAACGACCAGCCGGGCCCGCAGACCGTGCCGACCGGGATCAGCGACGTGACGCAGGTGAGGCTCACCGTCCGGGAGGCCGCCGGAACCGGCCCCGGCCGGGCCATCGCGCTCGCGGAGGTGGAGTTCTTCAAGCGCACCTGACCCCGCCGCCCGCCACCGGAGGGAACCGATGGTCCCGACCGCGTCGTCCGTCCCGCCGGCGCCGTGACGGAGCGGCTTCCAAGGAGTTCCTCATCTGTGCCGCGTACGGTCACCCGTCATGGCGGAACAGCGGGTGGTGGCGGGCATGCGGAAGCTGGGGCACGGGACGCGGCTGGTCGCGGTGAGCGTGATCGCCGGGGTGGTGGCGGCGGGGATGGTGCTGCCCGCGGTGGCGGCGGTCGGGCTCGGCGCGCAGTCGGCGGCGGACGACTTCCAGAACCTGCCCGACGACTTCAGGACTCCGCCGCTGTCCCAGGCCTCGACCATCCTCGACGCGCAGGGCGGCACGATCGCCACCGTGTACGAGCGCGACCGCACGGTGGTCCCGGCGGACCGGATCTCCCCGCTGGTGAAGACCGCACTGGTGGACATCGAGGACAACCGCTTCTACGAGCACGGCGCGATCGACCTCAAGGGCGTGCTGCGTGCCCTGGACAAGAACGCCTCCTCGGGCACCACCGCCCAGGGCGCGTCCACCCTGACCCAGCAGTACGTGAAGAACGTCTTCGTCGAGGAGGCGGGCAACGACCCGCAGAAGGTCGCGGAGGCGCAGCGGCAGACCGTCGGCCGCAAGATCCAGGAGCTGAAGTACGCGATCAAGGTCGAGGAGACCCTGAGCAAGGACCAGATCCTCACCAACTACCTGAACATCACCTTCTTCGGCGAGCAGGCCTACGGCATCGAGGCGGCCTCCCGGCGCTACTTCGGCGTGCACGCCGCGGACCTCACCCTGCCGCAGGCCGCGCTGCTGGCGGGCCTGGTGCAGTCGCCGACCGGCTACGACCCGACGGTCAACCCGACGGCGGCGAAGGACCGGCGGGACACCGTGCTGCGCAAGATGGCCGAGTACGGTCACATCACCCAGGAGGAGGCCCGGCAGGCCATCGCCTCCCCGCTCGGGCTGAACGTCCGGGCGCCGCAGCAGGGCTGCATCCTGGCCAAGCAGGGCGAGGGGTTCTTCTGCGACTACGTGCGCACCGTGGTGCTCACCGACCCGGCCTTCGGGAAGTCGGCGGCCGAGCGCCAGGCGGTCTGGAAGCGCGGCGGGCTGCAGATCCACACCACGCTCGACCCCAAGGCCCAGGCGGCGCTCCAGGCCTCGGTCACCGGCCACGTCGACGCCGGCGACCAGGCGGCGACCGCGATGAGCATCGTCCAGCCGGGCACCGGGAAGATCCTGGCGATGGGCCAGAGCCGCCCGTACGGCGTCGACGCCAAGCAGCACCAGACCCAGATCAACTACAACGTCGGCAAGGCCATGGGCGGCGGCCTCGGGTTCCCGACCGGTTCGACCTTCAAGCCGGTCGTCGCGGCGGCGGCCCTGGAGAGCGGCATCCCGGCCGACCAGAGCTACACCACCGACTACAGCATCCCGTGGCCGGCCATGACGGACTGCTCGGGCGGCCGGTTCCCCTCCGCCGGGCAGGTGCACAACGACAGCCAGAGCCTCACCGGCGGGTTCGACATGAAGACGGCCATGGCGCAGTCCGTCAACACCTACTTCGCGAAGCTGGAGGCCGACACCGGCCTGTGCAACGTGGCGCGGATGACCGACAAGCTCGGCATCACCCAGCAGGCGGGCGGAGAGAAGCTCCAGGTGGTGCCCTCGATGACGCTCGGCAGCAACGACCTGACCCCGCTGGGGATGGCGGCCGTCTACGCGGCCTTCGCCGCCCACGGCACCTACTGCGCACCGACCGCCATCGCCTCGGTGACCGGCCCCGACGGCGGGCAGCTCGCGGTGCCGCAGGCGAACTGCTCGGCGGCGATGTCGTCCACCACCGCCGACACGGTCAGCGCGATGCTCAAGGGCGTCGTGGAGGACGGCACCGGCCGGACGGCCGGCCTCACCGGCCGGGACAGCGCGGGCAAGACCGGCACCACCAACGACAGCCGTCAGGTCTGGTTCGTCGGCTACACCCCGGAGATGGCGGGCGCGACCGTGGTCAGCGACACCGACAACCCCAAGCCGCTGGACGGCCAGCGGATCGGCGGCCGGGTGGTCGACCAGGCCTTCGGCGGCACCCTGGCCGGCCCGATCTGGCGTGACGCCATGGACGGCGCCCTGGCCGACACCCCGGCCGGAACCTTCACTCCGGTGCAGCTCCCGTAGCGGGCCGGCTCAGTAGAGCGCCACCCGGGGCTCGACCGTCCCCT
Organism: Kitasatospora sp. NPDC101235; assembly: GCF_044767505.1. Classification (NCBI taxonomy): domain Bacteria; kingdom Bacillati; phylum Actinomycetota; class Actinomycetes; order Kitasatosporales; family Streptomycetaceae; genus Kitasatospora; species Kitasatospora sp. NPDC101235. Next base: position 85,490 of record NZ_JBIWNZ010000013.1, on the reverse strand, counting down.
GCAGCGGGGCCGACCCGACGACCGTGACCCGGTAGTGCTCGGTGAGCGTGTGGTTGCCGTGCAGGACGAGCTTGGCCGGGATGAGCTGGGTGTACAGCGTGCCGGTCTGGCTGGCGAGCGGCACGGTGCACCAGCGGCCGTCCGGGGAGAGCACGTCGAGCCGGACGCTCGCCGGATCGAGGAAGGGGCCGTTCTCGGGGGACTCGATGAGGATCTGCGGGGCCACCGTCCGGTCCGCCGAGGAGCTGTTGAGGTACGTGACGGTGATCGCCCGCGTCGCGTGGCCGGGCGGCAGAGGGGAGGCGGGCAGTTCCACGAAGTCGACCGGCGGGGTGCCGGCCGCCGCCTGGGCCGGGGCGGTGAGCACGGTCGCGGGCAGGGCGGCGAGGGCCGCGGCCAGTGCCAGGGTCCGACGAGGGGTCTTCCGGGTGCGCATGGCGCCTCCTTCGGTCGGCGGCCGGGTCGCCGGGTGCGCCGACCGGTCCGGGCAGGTCCGTACGACACCACCCTGCGCCCTCACCCGGAAAGCCGCATGCGGTGGGCCCGCGCCGGGCCGGGCCGTAGCGCCGGGAGCGGCGGTCCGACTGGGCCGAACGTGCGACCGCCGGGGCCACCACGCCGCTGCGCCGCCCTCGCCGGGACCGGGCGTCTTACCTTGGGCGCAACCTCCGCCCGGCGGCCTCGCCCCATGCGGAGGACCCGGAACGCCGGGGACGTCGCGAGAAGGGGAGGGACGGCTTGCGGGCGCGTTCCGTGGAGGAGCCGGGGCAGCGGCTGCCGATGCTGATCCGGTACGGCCACCGATCCTGGCTGGTGCCCCTGGCGGTGCTCGCGCTGGTGGTGGGTGTGGACGCGGCCACGCCCGTCTCGTTCGCGTCCGTCAGCTGGCTGGCCATGGTCCCGGTGGTCGCCGCCGGGCTCTGCGGGCCGACGGTCACCGTGCTGTTCTCCCTCACCGCCATCGCCGCCTACCCCGCCCTGGACAGCATCTGGGGCAAGTCCCAGGGGACGGAGGACTTCCTGCTGGTGATCGCCGGGGCCGTCCTCTCGGTGCCGATCAGCATCTTCCGTGCCCGGGCCGCCTCCTACGTCCGCCACCTCCAGGGCGCCGCCGAGACCACCCGGCAGGTGGTGCTGCGCCCGGTGCCGCCGGGGTGGGGCGGGGTGGACTCGGCGGCGCGCTACCTGGCCGCGGACGTCGAGGCCCGGGTGGGCGGCGACTTCTACGACGTGCTGGCCACCCCGTTCGGGGCGCGGGTCATCCTCGGCGACGTCCAGGGCAAGGGGCTGCCGGCGGTCGCCACGGCGGCGGCCCTGGTGAGCTGCTTCCGGGAGGCCGCCTTCCACGAGGGAGACCTGGCCACCGTCGCGTCCTGGCTGGAGGAGCGGCTGCACCGGCAGAACCTCCTGGCGGAGCAGCTGGGGGAACGGGAGGAGCGGTTCGCCACGGCGGTGGTCGTCTGGTTCCCCGCCGACGCGCCGGGGGAGGTGGAGGTGGTCAACTTCGGCCACGACAGTCCCCACGTCCTCGGCCCCGCGGGCGTGCGCCGGCTGCCGCCGGGCAACGGGGCCCCGATCGGGCTGGCCCAGCTGGCCGGCGGGCTGCCGGAGGTCCGGCGGCTGCGCCTGGGCGAGGGCGAGACGGTCCTGATCGTCTCGGACGGGGTGACCGAGGCCCGCGACCGGGCGGGTGCCTTCTTCCCCCTGGACGCCCACCTGGAGCGGCTGGCCGGTCTCCCCGGGGCCGTCGACCCCGGGCGCCTGGTCGACGAGGTGGCCGCCGAGGTCGTCCGGCACACCGGTGGCCGGCTGACGGACGACACCGCCCTGCTCGCGGTCCGGACGCCGCCGGTGGAAGCCCCCGGTACCGGTCAGGCCGGCGGGACGGGCCACAGCCGGTAGGCGACGACGTGGCCGGCGGCGGTCGGGGCGACGTGGGCGCCGGAGCAGTGCCCGCCGAGCCGTGGGGCCGTCACCGGCCGCCCATCAGGCGGTACATGCCGATCGAGTCGTGGGTGGCGGTGTCCGCGAAGCCGAACTTCTCGTAGAGGAACCGCGCGGGGCCGTCCGCGATCAGCGAGACGTACGCGGTGGCGGGCGCCCGGCGCTCCAGCTCCTCGGTGAGGGCGGCCATGATGCGCTTGCCGAGGCCGTGGCCCTGGTGCGCGGGGTGGACGCAGATGTCGGTGATCTGGAACGCGGTGCCGCCGTCGCCGATGATCCGGCCCATGCCGATGGGCTCGCCCTCATGGTGGAGGACCACGCCGTACCAGGTGTTGGGGAGGGCGAGTGCGACCGCCTCGGGGGCCTTGTCGGAGAGGCCGGCGTCGGTGCGCAGACGGCGGAAGACCTCGACGGTGGGCACGCCGGGGCAGATTTCGTAAGGGCCACTGGTCGGAAGCATGTCTTACATACTACCCATGGCTGCGTCCGCTCGGGTCCGCATCCCGGCCCCGGCTGCTCGGGTGAACGCGCGGCGCGACATGCCGGACGGGGCGGGAGGCCGTGAGGGCGGAGGTGATGATCGCCGGGTTCCCGGAGCATCACCCCGTCGGAGGCGGACATGCGGATTCTTCTCCTCGCCAGCGCGTACAACAGTCTCAGCCAGCGGCTGCACGCTGAACTGCGCGACCGGCGCCACACCGTGGACCTCCAACTGGCCGGTGACGACGAGGAGTTGCTCGATGCCGTGCGCCGCCTGCGGCCCGACCTGGTGCTCGCGCCGATACTGCGCACGGCGATCCCGCGGGAGGTCTGGTCGCGGCTCACCTGCCTGATCGTCCACCCCGGCCCGCCGGGCGACCGCGGCCCGTCCTCCCTCGACCGGGCGATCCAGGAGGGCTGCACCGAGTGGGGCGTCACGGTGCTCCAGGCCGAGGCGGAAATGGACGCCGGGCCGGTCTGGGCCTGGGCGCCCTGCCGGCTGCCGGAGTACGGCAAGAGCGACCTGTACCGCAACGAGGTCGGCGACGCGGCGTCGGCGGCCGCGCTGCTCGCCGTGGAGCGTTTCGCCTCGGGCACGTACGCACCGCAGCCGCAGCCGCAGCCGCAGCCGCGGTCCGGGCCCGACTGGCGCGCCACCGTGCGCACCCGGCCCGTCCTGCGCCAGGAGGAGCGCCGGATCGACTGGGCGGCCGACCCCACCGAGGCGGTGCTGCGCAGGCTCCGCGCGGCGGACTCCCGGCCCGGGGTGCTCGACGAGCTGTGCGGCGGCTCCTGGTACCTGCACGGCGGGCACCGCGAGCCGGTGCTGCGCGGCCGCCCCGGCGAGCTGCTCGCCACCCGGGCGGGTGCCGTGTGCCGGGCCACCTCGGACGGTGCGGTGTGGATCCCCGAACTCCGCCGCCGTACCCCCGGCGGCCCCGCGGGCGTCAAGCTCCCGGCGGCGACGGCGCTCGGGGGCCTGCTGCCGGCCCTGCCGGAGGTGGCGGCGCCGCTGATGCCGAGGGAGGGGGACGGCCCGGTCTGGTCGGACATCCGCTACCGCGAGGACGGCCCGGTGGGCTTCCTGCACTTCTCCTTCCCGGGCGGCGCCATGTCCACCGGCCACTGCCGCCGGCTGCTGGCGGCCTACCGCTTCGCGGTCGCCCGCCCCACCTCGGTGCTGGTGCTCGGCGGTGGCCGGGACTTCTTCTCCAACGGCATCCACCTCAACGTGATCGAGGCCGCGGCGGACCCGGCCGTCGAGTCCTGGGACAACATCACCGCGATGGACGAGCTGGTCGACGCGGTGCTCACCACCACCGACCGGCTGGTGGTCGCCGCCGTCGGGGGCAACGCGGCGGCCGGCGGGGTGATGCTGGCGCTGGCCGCGGACGAGGTGTGGTGCCGCGGCGGCTCCGTCCTCAACCCGCACTACCGGCTGATGGGGCTGTACGGGTCGGAGTACTGGACGTACACCCTCCCGCGCAAGGTCGGCGCGGCGGCGGCCGAGCGGCTGACCCGTCAGGCGGTGCCGGTCTCCGCCGCCACCGCCGAGCGGATCGGCCTGGTCGACCGGGTGCTCGCCTGCGGGCCGGAGGAGTTCGGGCCGTCCACGGCCCGCCTGGCCGGGCTGCTCGCCGCCTCGCCCGCCACCCAGCAGCGGATCGCGGCGAAGAAGGCGGTGCGCGAGGCCGACGAGCGGACGAAGCCGCTCGACGCGTACCGGGAGGAGGAGCTCGCGGTGATGCACCGGCAGTTCTTCACACCCGAATCGCCGTACCACGCGCTGCGTTCCGCGTTCGTCCACAAGCGCCCGGTGCTGACGGGCCCCGCGGCCCGAGCGTGACCCGAACGGCCCTGCCGGGCTTGCCTCCCCGGGGGCCGGATCCCGCCGCGCGGACCGGCGCCCCGCCCGGACCGTTGCTATGACTGGCTTTCGAGCCATTCCGTCCGGCTCCCATCCCCGAGGAGGCATCCTCATGGGTGCTGCAACAGCTGCAACAGCCGAAACAACCGACACCGACGTGGTGCACATTCTCTGGATCAACGCCGGCCTCAGCTGCGACGGCGACTCCGTCTCGCTGACCGCCGCGATGCAGCCGAGCATCGAGGAGATCGTCACCGGCGCCCTGCCCGGCCTGCCGAAGGTCGCGGTGCACTGGCCGCTGATCGACTTCGAGTGCGGCCCGGCCCAGGGCGCGGACAACTTCGTCGAGTGGTTCTTCAAGGCCGACCGCGGCGAGATCGAGCCGTTCGTGCTGGTCGTCGAGGGGTCGATCCCCAACGAGAAGATCAAGGAGGAGGGCTACTGGTGCGGCTTCGGCGACGACCCCGCCACCGGCCAGCCCGTCACCACCAGTGAGTGGCTGGACCGGCTCGCCCCCAAGGCGACCGCCGTGGTGGCGATCGGCACCTGCGCCACGTACGGCGGCATCCACGCGATGGCCGGCAATCCGACCGGCGCGATGGGGGTGCCGGACTACCTGGGCTGGGACTGGAAGTCCAAGGCCGGGCTGCCGATCGTCTGCGTGCCGGGCTGCCCGATCCAGCCCGACAACTTCGCCGAGACGCTCACCTACCTGCTGTACCAGCTGGCCGGCTCGGCGCCGATGATCCCGCTGGACGACAAGCTGCGGCCCGCCTGGCTGTTCGGCGCCACCGTGCACGAGGGGTGCGACCGCGGCGGCTACTACGAGCAGGGGCAGTTCGCCACCGACTACGGCACGCCCGAGTGCCTGGTGCGGCTCGGCTGCTGGGGCCCGGTCGTGAAGTGCAACGTCGCCAAGCGCGGCTGGACCAACGGCATCGGCGGCTGCCCGAACGTCGGCGGCATCTGCATCGCCTGCACCATGCCGGGCTTCCCGGACAAGTTCATGCCCTTCATGGACCCGCCGCCCGGCTCGCGCGTCTCCGCCAACGCCAGCGGCGCGTACGGCTCGCTGATCCGCCGGCTGCGCGGGATCACGCTGAAGACCCTGGACAAGGAACCGAAGTGGCGTCACACCGGCCGCCACCTGACCACGGGCTACCGCCCGCCCTGGTGACGTCGGAGGGCCGCACACCGCCCGGTGTGCGGCCGCCGCCGGCCCCGCCCGCTCGCGGACCCGTTCTCACGGCCCCCGCGCACCGACCCCGCTCGCCGAGACAAGGACACGACAGACACGATGGCAACACCGACCACCAGGGCGGCCGGCGACGGCAGCGGCCTGACCGAGATGTCCTGGGACCCGATCACCCGGATCGTGGGCAGCCTGGGCATCCACACGAAGATCGACTTCAAGCAGAAGAGGGTCGCGGAGTGCTACAGCACCTCCTCGGTCTTCCGTGGCTACAGCGTCTTCATGCGCGGCAAGGACCCGCGCGACGCCCACTTCATCACCAGCCGGATCTGCGGGATCTGCGGCGACAACCACGCCACCTGTTCGGTCTACACGCAGAACATGGCGTACGGGGTGAAGCCCCCGCACCTGGGCGAGTGGATCATCAACCTCGGCGAGGCCGCCGAGTACATGTTCGACCACAACATCTTCCAGGAGAACCTGGTCGGGGTCGACTACTGCGAGAAGATGGTCCGGGAGACCAACCCCGGCGTCCTGGAGCAGGCCGAGCGCACCGAGGCCCCGCACGCCGGCGACCACGGGTACAGGACGATCGCCGACATCATGCGCTCGCTCAACCCGATCGAGGGCGAGTTCTACCGCGAGGCGCTCCAGGTCAGCCGGTACACCCGGGAGATGTTCTGCCTGATGGAGGGCCGCCACGTGCACCCCTCCACGCTCTACCCGGGCGGTGTCGGCACGGTCGCGACGGTGCAGCTGTTCACCGACTACCTGACCCGGCTGATGCGCTACGTCGAGTTCATGAAGAAGGTCGTGCCGCTGCACGACGACCTCTTCGACTTCTTCTACCAGGCCCTGCCCGGCTACGAGGAGGTCGGCCGGCGACGGGTCCTGCTCGGCTGCTGGGGCAGCCTCAACGACCCCGACCACTGCGACTTCACCTACCGCAACATGACGGACTGGGGCCGACGGATGTTCGTCACCCCCGGCATCGTGGTGGACGGAAAGCTCGTCACCAACGACCTGACGCAGATCAACCTCGGCATCCGCATCCTGCTCGGCAGCTCCTACTACGAGGACTGGCAGGGCAAGGAACTGTTCGTCACCCACGACCCGCTGGGCAACCCGATCGACCCCCGGCACCCGTGGAACCAGCACACCATCCCCGCCCCGCAGAAGCGCAACTTCGACGACAAGTACAGCTGGGTGATGTCCCCGCGCTGGTTCGACGGCACCGAGCACCTCGCCCTCGACACCGGCGGCGGCCCGATCGCCCGCCTGTGGTCCACCGCCCTGTCCGGGCTGGTCGACATCGGCTACGTCAAGGCCACCGGCCACAGCGTGCAGATCAACCTGCCCCGCTCGATGACCAAGCCCGAGGTCACCTTCGAGTGGAAGATCCCGCAGTGGAGCAACGCCATCGAACGCAACCGCGCGCGCACCTACTTCCAGGCCTACGCGGCCGCCGCCGCCCTGCACTTCGCCGAGAAGGCGCTCGACGAGGTCCGCGCCGGGCGCAGCCAGACCTGGGAGCGCTTCGAGGTGCCGGACGAGTCGATCGGCTGCGGCTTCACCGAGGCCGTGCGCGGCGTGCTCTCGCACCACATGGTGATCCGCGACGGGAAGATCGCCAACTACCACCCGTACCCGCCGACGCCGTGGAACGCCAGCGTCCGGGACAGCTACGGCACGCCCGGCCCGTACGAGGACGCCGTGCAGAACACCCCGATCTTCGAGGAGAACCCCCCGGAGACCTTCAAGGGCATCGACATCATGCGCACGGTGCGCAGCTTCGACCCCTGCCTGCCCTGCGGCGTGCACATGTACGTCGGCGGCGGACGCACCGTACAGACCATGCACGTCCCCACCGGCCTGAGCGGGCTCACCGCATGACGGCCGAGCAGACCGGGCTGCGGATCCAGCAGGCGCTGGACGCCCTGGCCGGCAGCGGCGCCGAGCAGGCGGGCGAGCAACTGGCCCGCGAACTCATGGAGTTCTACGGGCAGGGCCTGGCCCGGCTGGTCCCGGCACTGCCCCCGCCCGCTCTGGAGCGGATGCTGGACGACCCGGCCGTCGCCGGGCTGCTGCTCCTGCACGACCTGCACCCCGAGGACCTCCCCGCCCGGATCGACCGGGCGCTGGCCGCCCTGCCCGAGCGGGTCGAGGTGGTCGGCTTCGACCCGGCCACCGGCACCCTGCGGCTGCGCCGGACGGCCACCGGCTGCGGCTGCGGCGAGCAGGAGGTGTCGGCCGCCCTCTCCTGCCACGCGCCCGAGGTGACGGCCGTGGAAATGGAACGGGCCCTGCAACTGCTCCAGATCGGCACCCGCCCGCAGCCGGCCGCGGAGGCGCGATGAACACCCGCCGGATCTCCCGCGACGGGACGGCCCTGCTGCACCGGCTGCGCGAACCGGCGGCGCCGCGCCCCGAGCAGTGCGCGTTCTGCGGCCGGGACCTGCCCGCCGGCCACCGCCACCTGGTGGACGTCGAGGAGCGCGCCCTGGCCTGCACCTGCACCGCCTGCGGCCTGCTGTTCCAGCAGCCGGCCGCGGCCGGCGGCCGCTACCGCACCGTGCCGGACCGCTACCTCGCCGACCCTGAGGGCGAGTTGGACCAGCGGGCCTGGTCGGCGCTGGGCATCCCGGTCGGCACCGCCTTCCTGTTCCGCAACACCGCGCTGGACCAGCTGCTCGCCTTCTACCCCGGCCCGGCCGGAGCCACCGAGAGCGAGCTGGACGAGCAGGCCTGGCAGCGCGCCCTCGGCGGCAGCCGGCTGGCCGACGCCCTGGAGCCGGACGTGGAGGCACTGCTGCTGCGCCGCACCGAGGAGCGGGTGACGTGCTTCCTGGTGCCGATCGACGTCTGCTACGAGCTGGTCGGCCGACTGCGGCGGTGCTGGCACGGCTTCGACGGCGGTGCCGAGGCACGGGCCGAACTCGACGCGTTCTTCGCGCGGCTGGCCACCCGGACCCGCCCGCTGCCCGCGGAGGTGACGGCGTGACGGCGCTCGGCTTCGCCTGCACCGGCGTGCGGTCCGACCCGTACGCGGCCGGGCCGACCCTGGTGTTCCGGCTGCGGATCACGGCCCCGGCCGACACCCGGGTGCACGCCCTGGCCCTCCAGTGCCAGCTGCGCATCGAACCGGGCCGCCGGCCGTACGGCGACGGCGAGGGCGAGCGGCTGGCCGACCTGTTCGGCGGGCGGGAGCGCTGGGCGACCACGCTCAACCCGATCCAGTTCGCCACCGTGCCGCTGCTGGTGCCCGGCTTCACCGGGGCGACCGACATCGACCTCGTGGTGCCGTGCACCTACGACCAGGAGGTCGCCTCGGCCCGTTACTTCCGGGCGCTGGACGGCGGCGAGGTACCGCTGCTGCTGCTCTTCTCCGGCACCGCCTTCGCCGGCCCCGGCGGCTTCCAGGTCAGCCCGGTGCCCTGGGACCGGGAGGCCCGGGTGCGGATGCCGGTGCGGGTCTGGCGGGAGGCGATGGACCGGCACTTCCCCGGCAGCGGCTGGCTGCGGCTGCCGGACGAGGTCATGGACGAGCTGCTCGCCTACCGTTCCCGGCGGGCCCTGCCCTCCTGGGAGGCGACGGTGCGCGAGCTGCTCGCGGCCGCGGCGATCGAGGAGACGGTCCGGTGAGCGGCTTCCCGGAGCGGATCGAGCGCGGCTTCGCGGCCGCCCGGCAGATCGCCGACGCGGTGCTGCTGGAGGGCTACGTGCTCTACCCGTACCGCGCCTCGGCGGCCAAGAACCGGCTGCGCTGGCAGTTCGGCGTCCTGGTGCCGCCCGACTACACCGTGGAGGGCGGCGAGCACTCCCACCAGCGCACCGAGTGCCTGATGGAGGCGCGCGGCGGGGACCTGCTGGCGGTCGAGCTGCGCTTCCTGCGGGTCCAGCGGCGCACCGTCGAACGGGCCACCGCCGCCGGCTTCGCGTCCGTGGAGCGGCTGAAGCTCGCCGACCGGGATCTCGTCGAATGGGACGAGGGTGTCGAGGAGCGGATCGAACTCCTGCTTCCGGTAGAGGAGTTGGAAGGCGATGGGGTGCAGCGGCCGTTCCGGTTGCCGGGCGTCGGCGAGACCGGGCTGGTGCACGAGGACGGCACCGTCGTCGGCCGGCTGGTGCGGCGGCGCGAACAGGTCGACGGCCTGGTCTGGCTGCGGGCCGAGGAAGTGCCGGGCCCGTACCGGGCGCAGCGGCTGATCGTGGAGGTGGAGAACACCTCCCCCTGGACGCCGCCCCGGCAGGCCACCCGCGAGCAGGCACTGCCGCGCTCGCTGGTCTCCGCCCACCTGCTGCTCGGGCTGGAGCACGGCCGCTTCCTGTCCGTCACCGACCCGCCCGAGTGGGCCCGCCCCGCCGCCGAGCGGTGCCGCAACGAGCGCACCTGGCCGGTGCTGGTCGGTCCGGACGGCGATCGCGGGGTGGTGCTGTCCTCGCCGATCATCCTGGAGGACCACCCGCGGATCGCCCCGGAGAGCCTCGGCACCCTGTACGACGCCACCGAGATCGACGAGATCCTGGCGCTGCGGACGGCGGCCCTGACCGAGGAGGAGAAGCGGGAGGCCCGCGGCACCGACGAGCGGGCCGGCGCGGTGATCGACCTGGCCGAGTCCATGCCGCCCGAGGTGCTGGAGCGGCTGCACGGGGCGATCCGCGGGCTGCGCGCGGTCACCGAGGGCGGCGCGGACCGGCCGGAACAGCCCTGGTGGGACCCGGGCGACGACCCGGAGGTCGACCCCGAGCGGGACCGGGTGCTGATCGACGGCTGCGAGGTCGGCGCCGGCAGCCGGGTGGTCCTGCGGCCCGGACAGCGACGCACCGACGCCCAGGACCTCTTCCTGGACGGGCGGACCGGCGTCGTGGAGGCGGTGCTGCACGACCTCGACGGTTCGGTGCACCTGGCCGTCACGGTGGAGGACGACCCGGGCGCCGACCTGTGGCGGGCCCAGGGGCGCTTCCGGTACTTCCAGCCCGACGAGGTCACGCCGCTGGAGGAGTCATGACGGACCGGACGGTGCTGGTTGCCGGGGTGGGCAACATCTTCCTCGGCGACGACGGCTTCGGGGTCGAGACCGTCCGGAGGCTGTCCGCCCACCCGCTGCCGGCGGGCGTCGAGGTGGTCGACGTCGGCGTGCGCGGCGTGGACCTCGCGTACCGGCTGCTCGACGGCTACCGCACCGCCGTCCTGGTGGACGCCACCTGCCGGGGCGGGGCACCCGGCACCGTCTACCTGATCGAGGCGGACGTCGGACAGCCGCTGGAGGTGCCGGTCCTGGACGGCCACCGGATGGGGCCGGACGCCGTACTGGCGCTGCTCGCCACGCTCGCCGCCGGCACCGGCGGAGAGCCGCCCGGCCGGGTGCTGGTGGTCGGCTGCGAGCCGGCCTCGCTGGAGGAGGGCATCGGGCTGAGCGAGCCTGTGGCCGCCGCCGTGGAGGAGGCGGTCCGAGTGGTCCTGCGCGCCGTGGACGAGGCCGCGCAGCCGGAGAAGGAGACAACACCATGCTGAGGAAACTGTTCTGCGTCGCCCTGTTGGCAGGGATCGGCGCACTGGTCTGGCAGAGCCTGCCGGACATCAAGCGGTACCTGCACATCTCCCGGATGTGAGGCGCGGATTGCTGCGAACGGTGCAGCCCCGCAGGCGGTGGCGGCGCGGCTTCGGGCCGACGCCGCCACCCCGCCCTGTAATGGGGCGCGTTGCCGCCCGCGCCCGGAAGGGACCCATGCACGAGATGTCGATCGCCGAAGCCGTCGTCGAGCAGGTGGACGCGGCCGCGCGCGAACACCGGGCCCCCGGGGTGGCGCGGGTCCGCCTGCGGGTGGGCGAGTTGGCCGGCGTGGTGCCCGAGGCCCTCGACTTCTGCTTCGAACTGGCCTGCGCCGGAACGCTGGTGGCGGGCGCGGTGCTGGACACCGAGTCCGTCGCGGCCCGGGCCCGCTGCGCCCCTTGCGCGGTCGAGTGGGCGGTCGGCATGCCGCCGGACCTCGGCTGCCCGAGCTGCTCCGGAGGTGGCGGCGTGGAGCTGCTGTCCGGGCGTGAGCTTCAGATCCTCGACGTCGAGTGGGCCGAGCGCCCGGACGTCCGGGCCGAACAGAAAGGCTGATGCCGATGTGCCGCACGGTCGACCTCCGTCAGGCGGTCCTCGCCCGCAACGACGACAGCGCCCGCCGGCTGCGGGTGGCGCTGGCCGAGCGGGGGACGGTCGCGGTGAACCTGCTGTCCAGCCCCGGCAGCGGAAAGACCGCACTGCTGGAAGCCGAGTTGGGGCTGGCCCGGCGGCGCGGGGTGGCGGTCGCCGCGCTGACCGCCGACCTCGCCACCGAGAACGACGCGCGCCGGCTGGCCCGCTCGGGCGCTCCGGTGAAGCAGGTGCTCACCGACGGGCTCTGCCACCTGGAGGCGCGGATGCTCGCCGGGCACCTGAACGGGTGGCTGCCGGCGGATTGCAGGCTGCTGTTCGTGGAGAACGTCGGCAACCTGGTCTGCCCGGCCTCCTACGACCTCGGCGAGACGCTCCGGGTGGTGCTGGCCTCGGTGACCGAGGGCGAGGACAAGCCGCTCAAGTACCCGACGGCCTTCGGGCTGGCCAACCTGGTGCTGGTGACCAAGGCGGACCTCGCCGCGGCGGCCGAGTTCGACGAGGCGGCGTTCCTGGCCAACGTCCAGCGGGTCAACCCCGGGGTGGAGGTGCTGAACACCTCGGCCCGGACGGGCGAGGGCGTCGGGGCGCTGCTGGACCGGGCGCTGGCCGTGCTGGACGGGGCGGAGCCCCATCGGCCGGTGATGGCAGCGGCGGTGCCGCACGAGCACGACCACGACCACGGGGACGACCACGACCACGACCACGGGGACGACCACGACCACGAGCACGAGCACGAGCACTCCGCCGTGGGGGAGAGCGCGTGACGGCCGGTCACCCGGGGCTCGACCGCGAGCGGCGGCAGGTCGCCGTCCGCGGCCTGGTGCAGGGGGTCGGCTTCCGGCCGTTCGTCCACACGCTGGCCGGTGAACTCGGGCTGGCCGGCACCGTCACCAACACCGGCGAGGGCGTCCTGGTCGAGGTCGAGGGCAGCCGGGACGCCCTGGACGCCTTCTGCCGACGGGTGGCCGGCGACGCGCCGCCGCTCGCCCAGGTGGACTCGGTGGAGCACGCGCCGCTCGCCGCCACCGGCGCCCCCGGCTTCCGCATCCTCCCGTCCCGCCCCGGCGGCCCCCGCACCACCCTGATCCCGCCCGACACCGCGGTCTGCGCCGACTGCCTGGCCGAACTCGCCGACCCGGCCGACCGCCGCCACCGGCACCCCTTCATCAGCTGCACCAACTGCGGCCCCCGGCACACCATCGTCACCGGCCTGCCGTACGACCGGGCCAACACCACCATGGCCGGCTTCCCGATGTGCCCGGACTGCGCCCGGGAGTACACGGACCCCGCCGACCGCCGGTTCCACGCCCAGCCCGTCGCCTGCCACGCCTGCGGGCCCAGGCTGGCGCTGACCGTGCCCGGGCGCCCCGAACTCGGCGGGGAGCAGGCCCTGACGGAGGCCCGGCGCCTGCTGGCCGACGGCGCGGTCCTCGCCGTCAAGGGCATCGGCGGCTACCACCTCGCCTGCGACGCGCGCGACGCCTCGGCCGTCGCCCTGCTGCGCCGGCGCAAGCGGCGCGGCGACAAGCCCTTCGCCGTGATGGCCCGCGACCTCGCCACCGTCGAGGGCCTGCTGCCGGTCGACCCGGTCGAGCGGGAACTGCTCACCGGGCCGGTACGGCCGATCGTCCTGCTCCGCCGCACGGGCCTCCCGATGCCCGAGGCGGTGGCCCCGGGCAGCCCCGACCTCGGGGTGATGCTCCCGTACACGCCGCTGCACCACCTGCTGCTCGCCGCCCCCGGGCCGGACCTGCTGGTGATGACCAGCGCCAACCTCTCCGGCGAGCCCATCGTCACCGAGGACCGGGAGGCGCTGGACCGCCTCGCCCCGCTGGTCGACGGCTGGCTCACCCACGACCGGCCGATCCACGTCCCGTGCGAGGACTCGGTGGTGCGGGTGGTGGACGGCGAACAGCTGCCGCTGCGCCGCTCGCGCGGGTACGCGCCGCTGCCGATTCCGCTGCCGGTGCCCGTCCGCCCGGCGCTGGCGGTCGGCGGCGACCTGAAGAACACCTTCGCGCTGGCCCGGGACGGCTACGCCTGGCTGTCCGGCCACATCGGCGACATGGACGACCTGGCCACGCTGCGGGCCTTCGACCGGGCGGTGGAGCAGCTCGGCACGGTCAGCGGGGTGCGGCCCGAACTGCTGGTCACCGACCGGCACCCCGGCTACCGCTCGGCCCGGCACGCCGAGCGGACCGCCGCGGGCCGTCCGGTGCGCCGGGTGCAGCACCACCACGCCCACATCGCCGCGGTGATGGCCGAACACGGGCTGGACGGAGGCCGGCCGGTGCTCGGCGTGGCCTTCGACGGCACCGGCTACGGCGAGGACGGCGCGATCTGGGGCGGCGAGGTGCTGCTGGCCGACTACGACGGGTTCCGCCGCCTGGCCCACCTCCGGTACGTGCCGCTGCCGGGCGGGGACGCGGCCGTCGAGCGCCCGTACCGGACGGCGCTCGCCCACCTGCGCGCGGCCGGGCTTGCCTGGCTGCCCGGACTGCCATCGGTCCTGGCTTCCGACGCGGAGGAACTGCGGCTACTGGACCGGCAGTTGGAACGTAGGCTGAACTGTGTGCCGACCTCCGGCATGGGGCGGCTGTTCGATGCCGTGTCCTCGCTCGCCGGGGTCTGCCACCGGGCCGGGTACGAGGCCCAGGCCGCGATCGAACTGGAGGCGGCGGCCTGCGGGTTCGGCCGGGCGGACGGCTACGGGTTCGGCCTGTCGGCGCGGGCGGACGGCTGGATCGCCGACCCCGGGCCGGTGCTGGCCGCCGTGGTGGCCGACGTGACCGCGGGCGCCCCCGCCGGGCTGGTCGCCGCCCGCTTCCACGGTGCGGTGGCCGACCTGGTCCGGCGGATCTGCGCGGCCGTCCGGGAACGGTACGGCACCACCACCGTGGCGCTCAGCGGCGGAGTCTTCGCCAATGTGCTGCTCTCCTCGGCCTGCGCGAGCGGCCTCGGGGAGGACGGCTTCACCGTGCTGCGGCACCGCCGGGTGCCGCCCAACGACGGAGGGCTGGCGCTCGGCCAGCTGATGGTGGCCGCCCGGTCGTCGGCCACCCGGGAGGAGTGAGAGCGGATGTGCCTGGCGGTGCCCGGCAGGGTGACGGAGATCGGGGAGCGGGACGGGACCAGGATGGCGGTGATGGACTTCGGCGGCGTGGTCAAGGACGTGTGCCTGGAGTACCTGCCCGACCTGGCGGTGGGGGAGTACGCGATCGTCCACGTGGGCTTCGCGCTGCAGCGCCTGGACGAGGAGTCGGCCCGCCGCACCCTCGCCCTCTTCGAGGAACTCGGGCTGTTGCAGGAGGAGTTCGGCGACCCGTGGGAGGCGGCGGAGGCGGCGGGGGCAGTGGGCGAGACCGAGGAGGCCGGACGGTGAAGTACCTGGAGGAGTTCCGCAACCCCGAGCTGGCGGCCGGGCTGCTCGCCGACATCAGGACCACGGTCACCCGGCCGTGGGCGCTGATGGAGGTCTGCGGCGGCCAGACGCACAGCATCATCCGGCACGCCATCGACCAACTCCTGCCGGAAGGCGTCGAGTTGATCCACGGGCCGGGTTGCCCGGTGTGTGTCACCCCGCTGGAGGTGATCGACCGGGCACTGGCGATCGCCGCCCGGCCGGGGGTGGTCTTCTGCTCCTTCGGGGACATGCTGCGGGTGCCCGGCACCGACCGCGACCTGTTCCGGGTCCGCGGCGAGGGCGGCGACGTCCGGGTGGTGTACTCGCCGCTCGACGCCCTGCGGATCGCCCGGGAGAACCCGGACCGGGAGGTGGTCTTCTTCGGCATCGGCTTCGAGACCACCGCCCCGCCGAACGCCATGGCCGTCCACCTGGCCAGGAAGCAGGGGCTGCGCAACTTCAGCATGCTGGTCTCGCACGTCCGGGTGCCGCCCGCGATCGAGGCGATCATGGACTCACCGGACTGCCGGGTCCAGGGCTTCCTCGCCGCCGGGCACGTGTGCAGCGTGATGGGCACCGCCGAGTACCCGGCGCTGGCGGAGCGCCACCGGGTGCCGATCGTCGTCACCGGCTTCGAACCCCTGGACATCCTGGAGGGCATCCGGCGCACCGTACGGCAACTGGAGCGCGGGGAGCACACCGTCGACAACGCCTACCCGCGGGCCGTCCGCCCCGAGGGCAACCCGGCGGCCCGGGCCATGCTGGAGGACGTCTTCGAGGTGGCCGACCGCCCCTGGCGGGGCATCGGCGTGATCCCGCGCAGCGGCTGGCGGCTCTCGCCGCGCTACCGGGACCACGACGCCGAGCACCGCTTCGACGTCGCGGGGATCACCACCCGCGAACCCGCCGAGTGCCGCAGCGGCGAGGTGCTCCAGGGGTTGCTGAAGCCCCACCAGTGCGAGGCCTTCGGCACGGTCTGCACACCGCGCACGCCGCTCGGCGCCACGATGGTGTCCAGCGAGGGGGCCTGTGCGGCGTACTACCTGTACCGGCGGCTGGGCGTGCCGGGCAACTCCGCCGTTCCCCAGGAGGCGAGTCGCGTTGGCTGACACCGAACTGCTCACCGAGCGGCCCGACTTCTCCGGCTGGAGCTGCCCGCTGCCGTTGCGCGACCACCCCCGGGTGGTGATGGGCCACGGCGGCGGCGGGGCGATGTCCGCCGAACTGGTGCAGAACCTCTTCGCGCCGGCCTTCGGCGGCCCGGTGCTCGCCGGGCTCGGCGACTCCGCGGTGCTGGAGCTGGGCGGCGCCCGGCTCGCCTTCTCCACCGACTCCTACGTGGTGAGGCCGCTGTTCTTCCCCGGGGGCTGCATCGGCGACCTCGCGGTCAACGGCACGGTCAACGACCTCGCCATGAGCGGGGCCCGGGCGGCCTACCTGTCCTGCGGCTTCATCCTGGAGGAGGGGGTGGAGATGGCCGTGGTGGACCGGGTCGCCCGGGCGCTCGGCGCCGCCGCCCGCACCGCCGGGGTCGAGATCGCGACCGGGGACACCAAGGTGGTCGAGGCCGGGCACGGGGACGGCGTCTACCTGAACACCGCCGGCATCGGGCTCGTCCCGGCCGGGGTCGACATCCGGCCGCAGCGCGCCCGCCCCGGCGACGTGGTGATCGTCAGCGGACCGATCGGCCTGCACGGCGTGGCGATCATGAGCGTCCGGGAGGGCCTGGAGTTCGGCGTCGAGGTGTGCAGCGACAGCGCGGCCCTCGGCGGCCTGGTCGAGGCCATGCTCGCGGCCACTGCCGACCTGCACGTGCTGCGCGACCCCACCCGGGGCGGCCTGGCGGCGGCGCTCAACGAGATCGCGGCCGCGGCCGGGGTGGGCGTCGTGCTCAGCGAACGCGCCGTCCCCGTGCCGGAGCCGGTGGCCAACGCCTGCGCGGTGCTGGGCCTGGACCCGATGTACATCGCCAACGAGGGCAGGCTCGTCGCCTTCGTCCCGCGGGCTTCGGCGGACGCGGTGCTCGCCGCGATGCGCGCTCACCCGCTCGGCGCGGAGGCGGTGGTGATCGGCGAGTGCGTCGAGGAGCACCCGGGGATGGTCGTCGCCCGCACCGGCTTCGGCGGCACCCGGGTGGTCGACCTGCCGATGGGCGAGCAGCTGCCGCGGATCTGCTGACGCCGCGTGCGCCGCCGCCCCGGGAGAAGCTTCCAGGGGCGGTGGCGCACCTGTGGGGTCAGCCCAGGAAGCGGCGCAGCGAATTCGACAGGGCCTTGACGAAGCCGTCCCGGACCTCGTCGGCGACGAGGTCGAGGGACAGATAGGGGTTGAGGTCCTCCAGCTCGACCAGGAGCAGGCGCCCGTCCGGCGCCCGGCAGGCGTCCACCCGCTGGATGCCGTGGTCGAGCGTGTTCCAGTCGACGAAGCCCCGCGCGAACTCCAGGTCGGCCGCGCTCGGCTCGTACGGCACCAGCTCCCAGCGCCGGGCCGGGTCGGGCGCGTGGAGGGCGTACTGGAAGGCGTCGTCCACGAAGTAGAACGAGACCTCGTACCGGAAGTCGATCCGCGGCTGGACGAGCACCTCGCCCCATTCGAGACCGCCCAGCTCGTCAAGGGTGAGGAAGCGCAGGCCTATGCTGTCGGCGCCCTCCACGGGCTTGACCGCGTAGCGGTCGGCGGCGGGCAGCCGGTCGAGGTCCTGCGGCCGGTCGATGGTGGGGATGACCGGGTGGCCCGCCTCGGTCAGCTCCAGCAGGTACCGCTTCCCGGCCATGTCGCCCCGTCCGGTCAGCGGGTTGTAGACCCGCACGCCGTCGGCGAGCGCCCGGGCGCGGAAGCGGGCGTACTCCTCGCGGTAGTGCAGCACCGGCCCGCTGTTGCGCACCACGACCGCGTCGAAGCGCCCCATCAGGGCCCGGGCGTCGAGCGGGTGGCACAGCGCCAGGTCGAACCACTCCCGCAGCCGGGAGGTGAGGAGGACGTCCTCGTCGCCGTAGCGCCGTCCGCGCGCCGGGTAGGCCAGGTCGGTCACGTACAGCAGGCTGGGCCGGTCGGGCACGGGCACTCCCTCGGTCGGTGGCGGGGGAGCGAATCTACCGTGCGGTTCCGCCGGCGGCACCGATCGCCGACGGCGGAGCGGCCGGGCCGGTGCGCTACCGGGCCGGCAGCTCCCGGAGGGCGCCGGTGACGAGGCCGGGGCCGCTCAGCCCGGCGCGTCCATCAGGGCGGTGACATCGGCTCCGTCCTCCCCGCCTCCCCGGTTTCCGGCTGTCACGGACACGGCCAGTGGGGTTCCGCGCCGGTCGACCATCAGGTGGTGTTCGGAGCCGGGGCGACCGCGGTCGACCGGCGACGGCCCGACGTGGCCCCCCGTTCGAGGGTCCGCAGGATCGCGGCCGGCCGATGGGAGGGGTCACTGGGCGGGGTTGCGGGGCGGGCGGGCGAGGATGAGGTCGCCGGCGCGGTCGAGGACCTCGGCGCGGGTGCGGCCGGGGTGGTCGGCGGCGAGGAAGTGGTTGCCGATGGCCACGCAGAAGGCCAGCAGGCTGCGGGCCTCGATCTCGTCGGGGTCGGCGCAGATGGTGCCGATGGCCGTGCGCAGCAGGTCCATGCGGGTGTTGTCCACGCGGCGCAGGCGTTCGGCGACGGCCTGGTCGCGGCGGGCCCAGTCGCGGATGGCCAGGTCGATGGGGCGCAGGCGGTCGGAGAAGGTGAGCTTCCCGGCCAGGCGGGCCTTGTCCCTGGTGTCTCCGCCCTCGTGCTCGATCCGGTCGAGGACGTCGTCGGTGGCCTCTCGCTCCCAGGTGTCCAGCATTTCCGTCAGCAGTGCGTCGCGGTCGGCGAAGTAGCCGTAGAAGCCGCCTTTGGTCACGCCCAGGGATTTGGCCAGGGCCTCGACGCGTACGGCGTCCACGCCGCCTGAGGCCAGCGCCCGCAGACCCTCCTCGACCCACTTCTCGCGCGGTGTGCGCAACGCGCCCATGGTGTGACTCGCCTCACAATCACACCCGTTGTACGTAGCCGTACAACGGGTCTAGCCTCTCGTTATACGCAATCGTACAACGCGCAGGGGGTACCGTCATGTCGTTCGGTTTCGTCGCGTTCCACTACCCGAAGCCCGAGTACGTCGAGGAGTTCATCGGCCGCTGCCGCCAGGTCCGCGAGGTGCTGACCTCGCAGTCGGGATTTCTGCGTGCCGAGGTCTGGGTCACTCCCGAGGGCGACGCCGTCGTCACCACCGGCGAGTTCGAGTCCCCGCAGGCGTTCCAGGCGGCGTTCGCCGCCGTGACTCGCGAGTCGGGTGCTGTGGTCGCGTTCGACGAGCGCGAGGTCAAGCCCCGTCAGGTTCACACCCTGCTGTCACGGTGACGGGGGGCTGGCTGTGATGGCCGACGAACTCCCCATCACCGGGCGCACCTCGCGGCCGTGGTGCCGAGCGGGCCGGGCAGTGCCCCGGCGCCGTCCTCGGTGAGCGACTCGGCGTAGCGGGGGAGCGGCTGAAGTCCGCCGACCCGTACGCCGCCCGGTCCGGGCCGGACAACGCGTGGCCCACGGTCCTCACCGCCCTGGCGACCGAGGGCCCGCTCGACCGCGCCGAACTGATCGACCTCTGCCTCGGCCGTCTCCTGCGCGGCGACCGACCCGGCAACCTGCGCGGATTCCTCCACCTGTACGCGGCGCTGGCACCCGACGCCGAGGAGGTCCTCGCCCGCGCCCGCGACCACGTCAGGCTGGCCGCCGACGGCGCGCCGAGCGTGGCCAAGGCCGCCCAGACGGCGCTGCGAACCGTGGACGCGCGGCTGCCCGCCGAGTTGTTCACCGACCTCACGGCCGCGGTGCTGGCGCGCCCGGAGAAGGCACTCGCCACAGCCCAGCTGAGCCGGGCCGAGGCCGCGCTGCGCCGCGCCCCGGCCGCAGCCGACAGCCTGCTGCCGGCCGTCGCTGCGGCCTTCACCCACCCGGCCCCCGCGGTCCAGGAACGCGCCCTGGGCCTCGTCGCCCGCTACCTGCCCCACACCACCCCCGCCACCGCCGAGGCCGTGCGCGCCGCCGCCACCGCCCTCGGTCCCGCTCTCCAGCCCGACGCCCACCGCTTGCTCGCCATCCCGGCCCCGGCCGCCGAGCGGCAGCACGACGCACCCATCGCCGCCGCGCACGTGGGGAAGGCCGCACTCCCGGCCGCACCCGCCGGCCCGCTCGACCTCGCGGAGCGGTTGGGGGCCGTGCTGGCCGACCGCGTGCCCGACCCCGGTGAGTTCGAGGTGGTGTTCGCGGCCCTCGTCGCGGAACACCACCGCGACGCGGTCGCCCTGCGGATCGCTCTCGCCCCGCTCGCCGCACGCCGTGGCGAGCACCCGGTCCTGTTCTGGGAAGCCCGCAGCGCCGGGGGAGCGCTCGGCTGCCTGCTCGACGCCCTGACCGGCCGACCGCACGAGTCAGGCATGCACGCGGCTGAGCTGCTCGACCTCCCCGCCCACATGCGCACCCCCGCCGTGATCCCCGCGCTGCGCGTCCACGAGGCGGCTTCCCGGATCACCGACGCGCCGGTGCCGCTCCTGCTCGCCACCCCCACCGCCGACGACGGCACGATCGACCCGGCCGTGCTCACCGAGCGGCTCGCGGCGTACCGCACCGCCGGCGCCGGCCCCTGGCCCGCGGACCTGGCCCAGTCGCTGCTCCGGACACCCCCGAACGCGCTGCCGACCGTCCGCGCCGCCGCTGCCGGACTCGGCTGCGCCCTGCCTCCCGACACGGCGCCACCCGCACCCGGCCGGTTCCACATCCAGACCCCGGACCTGCCCGAGCGGGTCGGCACCTACGGCTGGGCCCCGCCCACACTCCCGCGCATCGCACCGCTCGCCGTCACCGCCGCGCCCGTACCCGAGGGCGTCACCGGACTGCTCCACACCCTCCCCGACCCCACCGAGACCGGCCGGTTCACGGGCTCGCCGCCGACGCCGCCGACCGAACTCGTCCAGTTGCCCTGGCTGGCGCCCTGGCACCCCGAGACCGTCGCCGCACACGGCCTCCCCTCCGTGGTGCTCCAAGCGGACACGACCTCCGGCTCCCGGGGAACCAATCCCCTGCTGCCCCGGATCGCGGAACTCCCGGGAGAGTTCGGCCCGGTGAGCCACCTCCTGCTCGCGTACGGGCTGACCGCCGCCCGCACGGAGAACCGCACCGCCGCGCTGGACGCGCTGCTGGTGCTGACCGCACGCGGCCGGCTCCGGCCGGAGGCGCTCGGCGAATGGATCGCGGCGCTCTGGCGACTGTCCGCGGCCAAGCCGAACCGGGTCCTGCCCGTCCTTGCCGACGCCGCGCGCAGCGGCGCGGGCCGGGCGGTATGGACGGTGCTCGCCGCCGTGATCACCGGCCTCACCGTCGAGCCCGGCAGGCGCGGACTGGCGGACGCCCTCGCACTCGCCGCCGAGTGCGCGGCAGCCGAAGGCATCCGCACCACCCTCCCCGCCCTCGTCACCCTGGCCGCACCAACCGCACCCAGCCGCGTCCGGGCGGAATCGGCCCGACTGATCCGGATCCTCACGACCTGACCGTGCCGGAGAGCGGATACCGACACCTGCATTTCCGCCGCACGTGGTCGCGGCTGTGCCCGACAGTCGAACGCGCGATGCGGCAGGGGAAACCTGACGACCCGACTGGCGATGACCCGGCCGGGCCCGACGGCTACCCGGGAGCGCTCCAGGCCGCTTCTGTCTGCCTGTGTCTGTCACGTCGAAGGACAGGAGAAAAGGTGGAGACAGGAATCGAACCCGTCTGAACGGCTCTGCAAGCAGTCGCCTCGCCACTCGTGCCACTCCACCGCGACAACGGTGGGAAAGACTACACGCACATGAACCAGGATTCTCTGGGAGCGGTGATTTTTCACCCCGGAAGTTCCTTAGTGTGTTTAGTGTTATTTCTCTCGACATGGCGTCGGAAGGGTCCGGGGGCCAGCGCGAAAAAGTCAGGTTGCGTTAGCCTGTGCCGATATCTCCGACCTGATGGGATTTCATTCATGGCCGTCGAGGAATCACGGTTCACCCGTACTACGGAGCTGCGCTGCGGAAGCGCCGCGAACCGGTGCCAGTACAAGAGCCTGCCCCTGCGCGACCTTCCCCCGCTCGGTGTCGTGCGCCGCGCCCGGATCGCCCGCGAAGGCCTGCGTGAGCGCCGCGCCGACGTTCCGGCGCCCGGCCGGCCCTCCCGCTTCGCCGAGGGGGACTGGGTCCGGGTGAAGGACGAGGCCACGGTGCGCACCACCCTCGACGCCAAGGACCGCCACCGCGGTTTGTGGTTCACCGGCAGCCAATGGTCGTACTGCGGCGGCGTCTACCAGGTCGAACGCGTCGTGCGCCGCATGATCGACGACCACTACCGTGTGCGGCGCCTGTCGGGCACCGTCGCCCTGGCCGGCGCCACCTGCCACGGCGCCGACGGGACCCAGGGCTGCGGACTGGACTGCGCACTGCTGTTCCGCGACGAATGGCTGGAGCCCGCCCCCTAGCCGGTGCCCGCCGCCCGGCCCGTCACCCTGTGGGCAACCGTGCGCAGCCTCGCGGAGATCCACGCGACCCTCGGCCCCGACGGCCGCCTGCACGGCGTCCCCTTCCAGGCGGGGATGGAGCGCCACGCCGGCACCCGTCACGGTGCCACCGAACTGCGCCACCGGTCCCTCGCATGGTGGCAACACCCCACCGGAGGACGCTGGTTCATCCTCCACGGCCTGCGCTGCGGCGGCGAACCGCTCGCCACCGGCTGCGACCGCGGGTGCGCGCTGCTCTGGCACGCGTCCTGGCTGCACGTGGAACCCGCCGCCGCACCCCGCTGAACGGCCGTCAGCGCCGCCAGCGGTCGCGGACCAGCTTCGCAGTCAGGTGCAGCGGCCCGTCCCGGTCACCGACGTAGCAGCGGGGAAGCGCGTACACCCCGCTGTGAGCACTGCGGCTGACCGCGCACGCGTACGCGTAGCCGGCTTGCGTCACGGCCTCCACCGCGGCGGCGTCGAGCGAACCGTAGGGGTAGCAGAACCCCTCGACCGCCCGGCCCGTGAGGTCCTCCAGCGCGTGGCGGCTGTCGGAGACCTGGGCTGCCAGATCCTGCGTGCCCAGGCCTGCCAGCCGCCGGTGCGTCAGCCCGTGCGAGCCGATCTCCATCCCGGCGTCAGCGGCTTCGCGGACCTCGCCCGCCGTCATCAGCGGCTTGCGCGGGCCCTGTTCGTCCCAGTCGTTGGATCCGCCCAGCCGGCCGGCCACCACGTAGACCGTCGCGGTGAAGCCGTACTCCGTCAGTGCGGGCATGGCCTCCTCCACGAAGTCGCGGTATCCGTCATCGAAGCTGAGCCCCACCATGCCCGCAGCGGTGCCGTCCCGGTGGGAACGCATCAGGGCCCCCACCGACACCCCGCGCAGCCCGCGAGCGGACAACCAGCGCAGCTGGCGGCGAAACCGTGCAGGGGCAACGGTAATCAGATAGGGATCCTCGACCGTTGACGCCACCGAGTGATACATGAGCGTCCACGGGAGACGTCCCGCACCTGCGCCGGGCGCTCCTTCCGAGCTACTGCGTGGTCGAATGATTCGCATGTTCCGCTCCAGCTGTCCGGTGGTACCGCCTGTGCAGGTGGCCCTCAAGGAGATTGCATTCTGGCAGCGTCGGACCCGGCTTCCATTCGCGCCAGGCGACTGCGCACCATTTCACCCGAATGCCGGAACGGGAGTCGCCTGATGGGGGTCGGCCCGAACAGTCCGGATGACGGTTCCACGGTGTGTGGGACCGCCACCCGGGCAGCCGTAGCGGCCGAACCGGTGCCGGAGCGGATGCCGGTGCCGGAGCGGCGCAGCAGTTGCAGGGCCGCACCGGAAACGCGAGAGGACCCGGGAGCGTAGCCTGCTCCCGGGCCCCTGTTTGCCGCCCAATTGCGCACACCGGCACGTTTAAGGGTTGCGGATCATATTGAAATCGGCGCGTTCTGCCTTTGAACTACCGTGCCACGAAGCGGCACAGACAGGACTTGAACCTGCATTCGTCGACATTCGTCCGCACCCGGTCGATCCGGTGTTCGGCGGCGAATGCTGAGACTGGAGCGAGAGTCTGAGATTCAGGGGGCCTGCCTCTGCCTGGTTGGGCTACCCCGGCCGGTGGTGCCGGGGGGAGGACTCGAACCTCCACTGTGACCCCTGGTCAGCTTCAACATCAGTGTCAGCTTTTCGCACCGCGCAGCGCACCCGCCCGGTTTCCCGGAACAGGTCCCTGGCGCGCTCGGTGCACCCGCCCGGCTCCCCGGGCGGGCGATCACGCGGCTACCGGAACAGGTAGCCGAAGACGGCGTCACCGACCCGTTGGTCGGTGACCTCGACCGCGTTGGCCTCCTCGCGGGCGAACTTGACTGCCTGCTGGAGCTTCTCCACGCGCTCGGCGAGCTCGTTCACCCGGCGGGCCGGCAGCGCGCCGGAGAACTTCACCGTGGTCCAGTAACCGACCGCGATGTCCTCGTAGTAGACCTCGACCTGGGCCGGGTGCTTCTCGGTGGCCTCGGCCTTGACGTGGTTGCGCGGCACCTTCTTGGTCCGGATGGTGCGCACCGGCTCGGTCTTCCAGGAGTCGGTGGACGGGTCGAGGTTCCAGGACTCGGAGGCGTCCAGCACCGGGAGCTTCCTCACGAAGGTGAACAGGTCGGTGAGCTGCTTCTCCAGGAAGAGCAGGTACGGCACCGGCACCTGGGCGAGGAGCACCTGGCCGTCCACCACCACGTCGGCGCGGGCGCTGATGTTGGCCCAGTCCTTGGTGGCCGTCACGTCGAAGAGCCGGGTGAGGGTGTTCGCGGTGGACCGCAGGATGTCCTCGGCCTTCAGCTGCACACGGGTCGACTCCGGCGGCAGCTGCTCGCCCTCCTCGTCCTTGGGCTGGTAGGTACGGGAGATCCCGGCCAGCAGCGCGGGCTTCTGCAGGTCCTGGTGGGCCTGCGTCAGCTCCTGGAAGGACTTGGACTTGACGCCCTTTTCAACGGCGATGATCTGGTTCAGCTTTGCCACGTCCGGGACGGTAGCAGTCCCGAACTGATCGGCGACACTTAATTATTGATCGAGTAGCCGGTCCTGCTGGTCCTCCGGTGCGGCGACGGGCTGACGTCGACCCCCGGGGAAGGGGGTGTCCGCCCGGGCGCCGGGCGGACACCCCCTTCCCCGTCGAACCTGCTTCACGTCCTCCGCCCACCGACGGGCGAAGGCGGCATGGGTCAGCGCACGGTGACGGTGAAGACGGGGGAGACGGTGTCTCCGCTGATGATGCGCAGCTCGTTCAGGCCCTTGAGGCCGAGCTTCACGCCGAGCGAGTAGGAGCCGTTGCGGGTCGTGGGGACGGAGGCGGGCAGCGTGACCCACCTGCCGTGCTGCTTCTGCTGCAGGGTCACCGTGCTTCCCGCCTTGAGGCCGGTGGTCGTGCCGGTGACACGGAACAGCTGCCACGCCTGGACGGAGGAGACCGACGGCTTGGCGGTGACGGCGGCGTGCGCGGCGGCCGCCTGCGTGATGGCCGGCCGCACGGCGGACGCGGGGTGGGCGGCGGGGGCGGCCGCCATGGCGGTGCCCGCCAGCCCGAGGGAGAGCAGGCTGAGGGTGGTCACGGCGGCCAGGCGCAGGTGGTTCCGCTTGGAGACGATCACGGTGCACCCCTTTCGAGGGGAGGTGGTTGTCCGGCCCGAAGGCGTGGATGCCGCTGTTCGGGCTCTGCCGTCTGTAGGGACGCCTTGTGCCGTGGATGGGTTGTGGACGGATCGTCACCGCTGTGTAACAGTCGGCGATCACCCTTCGGCGTACACGGGGGCGACCCGCCGGCTCCACGGCGTGCTGGTCCGGTCGGATGACGCCCTGCGGCTCCCGGCCGGTCCGGGTGGTGGGGGAGCGGGTGGACGGCGGTCGGCGGGCTAGCTTCGTTCCCGTGACCGGCAACGACGTGATTCTGGTGCTGGTGGTGGTCACCGCGCTGGGCTTCGACTTCACCAACGGGTTCCACGACACCGGCAACG
This sequence comes from Kitasatospora sp. NPDC101235, assembly GCF_044767505.1. Taxonomy (NCBI): domain Bacteria; kingdom Bacillati; phylum Actinomycetota; class Actinomycetes; order Kitasatosporales; family Streptomycetaceae; genus Kitasatospora; species Kitasatospora sp. NPDC101235. The sequence continues at coordinate 59,432 of NZ_JBIWNZ010000013.1, read as the reverse complement.
CCATGGCGACCTCGATCGTCACCGGTGCCCTCCCGCCGCGTGTCGCGGTCGGCGTCTCGGCAGTGCTGAACCTGGTGGGTGCGTTCCTGTCGACCGCGGTCGCCGCGACGATCGCCGGCGGCCTGGTGCAGAGCCGGGACGTGACGCTGACCGTGGTCATGGCGGGCCTGACGGGCAGCATCCTGTGGAACCTGACGACCTGGTACGTCGGGATCCCTTCGAGTTCCTCGCACGCGCTGATCGGCGGCGTGGTCGGGGCGACCATGGCGGCGGCCGGCGCCTCCGCCGTCAAGTGGCAGGGCCTCGTCGCCAAGGTGATCGTGCCGGCCGCCCTGTCACCGGTCATCGCCGGCTCGGTCGCCGCGCTCGGCACCTACCTCGTCTACCGCCTCACCCGCGACGTCGCCGAAGGCTCGCGCACGCGCGGCTTCCGGAGCGGTCAGGTCGGCTCGGCCTGTATGGTCTCGCTCGCCCACGGCACCAACGACGCGCAGAAGACCATGGGCGTCATCACCCTGGCCCTGATCGCCAACGGAACGCTGAGCGCCGGGGCGAAGGCCCCGACGTGGGTGATCAGCGCCTGCGCCACGGCGATCGCCCTGGGCACCTACATCGGCGGCTGGCGGGTCATCAGGGCGCTGGGCAAGGGACTGGTGGAGATCGAACCGCCACAGGGGATGTCCAGCGAGTCCGCCTCGGCCGCGGTCATCCTCTGCTCCGCCGACTTCGGCTACTCGCTCTCCACCACCCACGTCGCCACCGGGTCGATCCTCGGATCGGGGGTCGGCAAGAAGGGTGCGGTCGTACGGTGGAACATCGCCCACCGCATGGTGGCGGCCTGGCTGCTCACCCTCCCGGCCGCGACACTGGTCGGGGCGCTGGCCTACTGGGCCGCCCACGGGATCGGCGGTACCGCCGGTGTCGTGGTCGTCTTCGCCGTCCTGGTGCTGGCCTCGACCGCCTTCTTCGTCGCATCCCGCCGCCCGGCCGTCACGCCGGAGAACGTCAACGCCGCGTGGACCGGCTCGCTCGTTCCGGAGCCTCCCGCCGACGAGGTGATCCGGTGAACCCCTGGATCGACCCGGACGCGCTCTGGAAGATCATCGCGACGGGATTCCTCGCAGGTGCGGGCCTGCCCGCGCTGTTCGCCATCGGTGTGCGCGCCCTCTACCCACCGGTCGGGGCCGGCAGGGCCGGGGTCTCACGCCGCACCACCGGGGCGCTCGGGCACACCGTCGCCACGGTGTGCTTCGCGGTGGTCCTCGCCGCGATCGGCTGGGGCATCTTCGTCATCGTCGACCACAGCTGACCGCACACGCCGGCCACCCGTGCTGCCTCGGCCCGGACGCTCACGGTGAACCTCCGTGCCGGGGCGGCGGGTACAGCCGCACGTGGTGGATCACGACGGGCCGGCCCGTGTGTGCCCCGCCTTCAGCCGGCGAACCGGCCGGCATTCTGCCGGATGAACTCGCCCACTCCGGTGGCGGGCCGCCCGGTGACCTGCCGGACGCCGTCGGCCTGGCGGTCGTAGCGGTTCTCGGCGTGGAGCCGGGCCATGGTGGAGATGTGCTGGAAGACGTGTTCCGGCAGCTCCAGCGGCCTGAGGTCACGGTCGATCCACTCCTCCAACGGCACGTCGGCGTAGCCGACCGGCCGGCCGAGGGCCGCGGAGACCTCCGCGGCGATGGCGGCGCCGTCCTGCGAGCGCGGGCCGGTCAGCTCGTAGATGCGGCCGAGGTGCGGGCCCGGCTCGGCCAGGACCTGCGCCACGACCGCGGCGACGTCCGCGGCGGCGACGGGGGAGGTCCGCGCCCGCCCGAGGGGCAGCCTGATGGTGCCGTCCACCGCGATCGAGGACAGCCCGATGCGGAAGAGCGGGTTCTCCAGGAACACGGTGGGCCTGATCTCGACCACGGGCAGCTCCGACCAGGCGAGGGCCTGCTCGACCAGCCACTGCTGCCGGTGCTGGTGCGACTCGCCCGAGCCGGTCAGGCCCAGCTCGGAGACGGTCAGCTGCGACATGTTCACGAACACCTCCAGCAGCCCCGTCTCCCGTGCCACGATCGCCGTCGTGAGGGCGGCCTCCAGGTACTGGGCGGAGACGCCCATGCCGAAGTACACCCGCCGGCAGCCCGCCAGCGCCCCGGCCACGTCCTCGACGTCGGTCAGGTCCCCGACGACGACCTCGGCACCCGTCGCGCGCAGCGCCTCGGCGCGCTCGTCGTCACGGCGCACCATGGCGCGGACCGGGAGGCCTCGCCGCCGCAGGTCCTCGACTACGGACCGTCCGACCGCGCCCACGCGGCCGGCGGCCCCGGTCACCAGAATCGATTGCACAGTGCCCTCCACGGGGTGTCCACGACCCGGAACAAGGGTGACCGACCGCGTGGCCACGGCGCGACCGGAGCGGTCCACCGTGGCCGTACGGTGTCAGATGGTGGCGGTGTCGATGACGAAGCGGTAGCGGACGTCGCCGGCGATGACGCGCTCGTAGGCGTCGTTGATCTGGTCGGCGCGGATCAGTTCGATCTCGGCGGCCACGTCGTGCTCGGCGCAGAAGTCCAGCATCTCCTGGGTCTCGGCGATGCCGCCGATGCCCGAGGTGCTCATGCTGCGGCGGTTGCCGTTCAGCGACCGGAGGTCGACCTGCACGGGTTCCTCCGGGAGACCGACGTTGACCATGGCCCCGTCGGTGCGCAGCAGGGAGAAGTAGGCGGCGAAGTCGAGCGGGGCGGAGACGGTGTTGAGGATGAGGTCGAAGGTGCCCGCGAGGTTCTGGAAGGTCGCGGGGTCGCTGGTGGCGTGGTAGTGGTCGGCACCCAGCCGCAGGCCGTCGTCCTTCTTGCGCAGGGACTGGGACAGTACGGTGACCTCGGCGCCGAGCGCGTGGGCGATCTGCACGCCCATGTGGCCGAGCCCGCCGAGTCCGACGACGGCGACCCGCCTGCCGGGGCCGGCGTTCCAGTGCCGCAGCGGGGAGTAGGTGGTGATGCCCGCGCACAGCAGCGGGGCGGCCACGTCCAGCGACAGGGCGTCCGGGATGCGCACGACGTAGCTCTCGTCGACGACCACGTTCTTCGCGTAGCCGCCGTAGGTGGGCTGTCCGTCCTTGCCGACGGCGTTGTACGTCCAGACCGGGCCTTCGGCGCAGTACTGCTCCAGGCCTGCCCGGCAGTTGTCGCAGGTGCGGCAGGAGTCGACCATGCAGCCGACGCCGACCCGTTCGCCGACCGTGAACTTCGTGACGCCGGGGCCGACCTCGGTGACGACGCCGGCGATCTCGTGCCCGGGCACCATGGGGAATATCGCCTCGCCCCAGCCCTCGCGGGCCTGGTGGATGTCGGAGTGGCAGATGCCGACGAAGGCGATGTCGATCAGCACGTCGTGCTCGCCGACGGCGCGGCGCTCGATGGTCGTGCGTTCCAGCGGGGCCTTGGCGGCGGGAGTGGCGTAAGCGGCAACAGTGGTGGTCATGGGAGTTCGTGTCCTTCCCTCTGGATGGGTCAAGGTCGCTCGGCGTCCTCCGTCAGGGGCGGGCGTCGATGCGGCCGTGGGCGGCGAAACGATACTGCGCGAGCGGTCCGAGGGCCGCCACGGCGAGGACGGCGGCGCCGTGGCCGAGAACCGTGGCGAGCAGGCCGGCGGGGGCGATCAGCAGGCCGGCGATGATCGCCGGCACTCCGAAGCCCGGGTGGGCGACCACGTGGACGGCCGCGAACGGCCCGGCCCGCTGGTCGGCCCGTACGAGCGGGATGATGGTCCGGATGGCGCCGGAGAACGACGCGCCGAAGCCCACACCGCCGATGATGCCACCTGTCCACCGCAGCGGGAGCAGTCCGGCGGCGACTCCGGCTTCCGTCGTGACCGGTAGTGCGCTGTCGTGCCAACTCATGGGCGCAGGGGGCAAACGAGGTCGGTCGGGCCGGTCGTAGTTTCGGGGATGCCGAGCCGTCGACGCGGTGGGCGTGCCACCGATCGCTCCGAGAGGGCTCTCGTGTCCGAGATCGCCGAGGTGCAGGCCGCTCCGGGCGTCGACGTGCTCTTCCACTTGGAACATTGAAGGAGAGATTCGCACGATGACCACAGCCTCCCCGGCCGCCGCCGGCGGCGACGGACCGCCGGCCGGTGGGACGGACGCTTCCGAGGAGCGCCGTTTCGAACCGGACCTCCGGTCGATCACCCGGATCAACCTGCGCCCCATGGCCTCGCCCATGCCGCTGGGCTTCTTCACGGTGGCGATCGCCTCCGTGATGACGGGATGCCTGCAGCTCGGGCTCTTCGGCACCGAGGCCCGCGGCGCCGTCGCCCTGTGCGTGCTGCCCGCCTTCGTCCTGCAGTTCCTGGTGAGCATCCTGTGTTTCGGTGCCCGTGACGTGATCGCGGCGACACTCATGGGCGTGTTCGCCGGCAGCTGGCTGGCCTACTCGCTGGTCATGTTCAGCGGCGCCGCCGACGGCCTCCGGGTGCTGGGTGTGTTCAACCTGGCGTTCCTGTGTTTCGGGGCGTTGATGACCGCCGTGACCCGGCCCAAGCGCGCGCTGTGGCTCGTGCTGGTGGTCTCGCTGCCCCGCTGGGCGGCCACCGGCCTGTCCGGCCTCACGGGCGCCGAGTGGCTCACGCGCACGTCCGGGGCCCTCGGCCTCCTGGTGGCGTGCGTCGCGATGTACACGGCGTTCGCCCTGCTGCTGGAGGACATGCGCAGCGAGGAGGTCCTGCCCATCGGCCGCAGCGGACCCGCCCGGGCCGCCGTGAACGGCGACCTGGCCGTCCAGCTCCGCAACCTGGAGCGCCAGGCGGGCGTGCGGCGCACGCTCTGAACGCCTGCTCCCGCATCCCCGCGCGCACCGAGCGGCTGTTCCGCGTCCCGATCCGTCCGTCCCCCCGGACCATCGACCCGAGGTGGAGCGCCACGGCCACCGACGCGCCGTGGTACCGGTCGATCCGACAGCGCGTCGGGTCGGCCGGCCCACGGCGGGCGCTGCAGGAGCGGCTTCACGGTGGATCACCGCGGGGTGCGTCTGCGCCGCTATGGCCTTCAGAGCCCGCGGAACCCTTGGTGAGACCGCTTCCGGCGGCCTCAACTTCGGCCTCCCGGTGGCCCACCTGGGCATCCCGGAGCTCCCGTTCGGCGGTGTGGGGGAGCGCGGATCCGTCCGGTACCACGGCCGCTGGTCGATCGACACCTTCAGCCACCGCCGGGCCTGCCTGGACGTGCCCCTGGGCTGAGCGGCCGAGATGGTACTGACCGGTCGTCACGTCGGTGTCGGAGGTGGCTGTCGCGTGGCGCTCGCCGTCCCGACCGGCTGCGGTTCCGGCGGGCCTCGACGGCGCCCGATGCCTTCCCGCGGTTCGCGCCGCGGCGACCACGAGGGCGAGCGCGATGGTCGCGAGTCCCGAAGCGGCCAGCACCCGTTGAGGCCCCAGCGCGGCGGTGAGGGGGCCGCCGAGTGCGGTGCCCACGGGGGCGGCGGTGAGCAGGGCGGCGCTTCGGGCGGCCAGGACCGCGGTCAGCCAGGCCGCCGGGGTGCGGTCCTGGAACAGGGTGAAGGACAGTGCGGTGAAGGGGCCGTAGATCACGCCGCCCAGGGCGAAGCAGACGAGGGAGACGGAGGCGGGCACCCCCAGGCCGAACGGCAGGAGGGCCAGGCCCCAGCCGGCGATGATGCCCAGGGTGACGGGCCAGAGCGGGAGCCTGCGCAGGGTGCCCGCGGCCAGTGCCCCCAGAACCGCACCGATGCCGAAGACCGTCCAGTACAGCCCGAGGAGGCCGGCACCGGCGTGCAGGTCCTCGGTGACATGCAGCGGGAGCGCGACCTCCAACGGCCCGTAGAGGAGGTTGAAGGCCCAGGTCAGGGCGAGGATCCCGAGCAGCTCGGGCCGGCGGCGCAACAGCGGGAGGCCGGCCGCGGACCGGCCGGTGTCGGTCGGCGCGCCGGTGGCCGGCGCCTCGCCCGGGTCGCCCAGCCGCCCGACCTGGACAGCGAGGACGGCGAAGGACAGCGCGTCGAGCCCGATGATCCAGGCGGGGCCGACGGCCGTCGCCAGGAATCCGGCGAGTGCGGGGCCGACGATGACGGACGCCGAGGCGCTCGCACTGACCAGCGCGTTCGCGGCCAGCCGCTGCTCCGGGGGAAGCATCCGGGCGAGCAGCGAGTACTTCCCCGCGCTGCCCCAGGCGTGCAGCACCGAGGACCCGGCGAGCAGGACGACGTAGAGGACCGGGTGCAGCACCCCTGCGGCCCAGGCCAGGGGCACGCACCCGAGGAGCAGCGCGCGGACCCGGCTGTCGGCGGCGATCAGCCGCCGGGGAGGCAGGCGGCGCAGCCGACGGCCGAAGAGCAGCGCGCCGGCGGCGCCGGGGAGGGCGTAGGCGGCCACTGCGGCGCCGACGACCAGCCCCGACCGGCCCGGAGGCGCGATCAGGACGGCCAGCCACGCCACGGCGACCACGCTCATTCCGTCCCCCAGGTCGGAGGCGGCCAGGGCCGGCAGGAGTCGGCGGAAGTCGTGGCGGGCGAACAGCGGCCGGTACGGACGCGGCAACAGACGGGTCGTCACGGGGAGAGGCATCCGACCAGGGTCGTGGTTCAAGCGGACTTGAGGTCAAGGTGGGGCCCGGGACGGCTGGCCGGCCTTCGCTAACCCTCCCAGGACATCACGGTGGCGATGGCGGTCAGGACCAGCCAGGCGATGACGGGGACGGCGAGGGTGACGGCGAAGGGCCACTGGGCGATGAGGAGGATGACGCTGCCGATGAAGGTGAGGAAGACGAGGAAGGGGAGGACGGTGAGCGGGATCCCCCAGCTTTCGAGGCGACGCCCGAGCAGGCCGTAGATGCTGACGATGGTTCCCAGGCCGACCAGGAGGGCCAGTTTGAGGGAGGTGAGCCAGAGGGCGCTCACGACGGCGGAACGATGGCCCTGGTGGGAGACCTGGACCACACGGCCCTTCCAGAGCGTCAGGTCCACGTTGGTGCCGTTCTCCACACTGTCGTAGAGCTCCTCGGTGACGCTGTAGGCGGCGGTGGGTGCCGCCTCGCGGGAGACCGTGACGTCGTAGGTGGTGGAATCGCTGCTCTGGTCGGTCTTCTTGCCCGTCACCCGGCCGGTCTCCTGGGTGGTGCAGCCCGTGCCGGGCGCGGTGCCCGGGGCGCCGCAGAGCGGAGCGCTGCGGTAGGCGACCGTGTCGTCGTAGGCGTCGACGTACCAGGAGAACCCGAGGGCGACGGTGGACAGGCCCGTGAGCACGAGCAGGGCCTGGGCCACGACACGGGCGGGGGAGAGCGCATTCCGCCAGTCGAACCGGCTGCCGTGGCGCCGCGGGCGGCGGGGCGCCGGGGGAGCTGTTTGACGGGGCGGCGGTGTTCCCGCGGGCGGTGAGGGGATCCGGTCGGTCACGGCCTGCGCCCCGCCGGCGGATGCGGCGGTGCTGCGGGCGGCGGTGACCGCGGCGGGCAGCGCGTCGGCCGGCTCCGGCGAGTCCGGTGGGTCCAGCAGGTGTTCGACCTGCCGCCGCAGTACGAGCAGTTCCCGGGTGATGAGTTCGGCCTGCTCCCGGACGTGGGCCAGGTCCGCCTCCAGCGCGCGGTTCAACCCGGCGGCGGCGTTCAGCTGGCGGCCCTTCTCCGCGGACTCCGCCTGGAGCCGTCGGCTGCGCTCCTGCTCGGCCGCGAGCTGCTCGGCGAGGCGCTCGGCCTCCAGACGGGCGCGCTCCTGTTCGTCGGCGCGGGCCCGGTCGGCCTCGTCCCGCTCCGCGGTGAGGGCGTCGATCGCCCGCCGGAGCTCCTCGGTGACCTCCCGGAGGTAGACCACCTGGTCGGCGGGGTCCGGGCTGTCGCGCAGTTCGGCGGCGCGCAGGTCGTGGAGTTCACGCAGCCGGGACGGGGCCGGCGGACGGCCGAGCCGGGAGAGGTGGGCGGCGAAGCCGTCCAGGAAGGCGCCCGGGGCGACGGTCCGGCCGGCCAGGTAGGCCTCGACCTGCTCCGGAGAGTGCCCGGTCGCCTCCGCCAGCTGTCCGGTGCCGGCGGGCCCGACGTCGGCGCACTCGGCGAGGGCCGCGGCCAGTGCTCGGGCGAGCCGGGAGGCGCGGGCGGGGGCGGGGCGGTGGGCGGGGTTGCGGGTGAACGCGAACCGGCCCGCGGTGTCGGTTCCCTGCCGGTTGGGCACGGGCAGCCCGCGCCGGATCAACTCGTCGCGCAGGTACGGGTAGAGGGCGTCGAGGGTGAGCCACTCCGGCCCCTCGGGGAGCCCGCTGCGGACCAGGTCGACCATGGTGCCGGTGAACGAGGTGGTCCGGTCGGCCTGCTCGGCGAGCGGGACGACGTGGGCGGTGCGGTCGCTGGCGGTGAGGATGTAGGTGCCGAGGATGTCCGTGGACGCGGCCTGGGCGGCCTCGCCCGCCAGGGCCTCGATGGCCCGGCCGGCGAAACAGCAGTCCAGCACGACGGCCTTGACCTTCGCCGGACTGTCCAGGAACGCCTCGCGGATCTTCTCGAAGTCCAGCCCGGTGACGTCGGCGTGCTCGGGCGAGGTGTGGGCGAGCGTCAGGCACAGCTGGCCGCGTGGCCGTACGAGGCCGTGGCCGACGTAGTAGAGCAGCAGGACGCCGCGGGTCTCGCGGGCGAGCAGGCGCAGGGTCTGCACCAGGGCGGGCATGTCGGCCGCGTCCTCGATCACGGTGACCCGCTCCTCGGGCCAGCCGCACAGCCGTGGGTCGGTGAGGGTGCGGCGCAGCGCCCGCAGGCTGTTGAGGGCGGCGGGCAGCCGTGAGAGGCCGGTGTCCCGGTAGGTGCCGGTGCCGATCAGGATCGCGCGGGAGTCGGCGAAGTGCGGGGGGCCGGGCAGCTCACTCATCGTCGTCGCCCAGCACCTCGGCCAGGAGCGGGACGACGTCCTCCTGCTTCATCTGCCGTGCGGTCAGCTTGACCCGGCCGCGCTTGGTCGTCACTTCGAGCGACACGTCCGCGCGGCGGGTCCGCAGCCAGACCGACAGCGACCCGGCCAGCGCCACGCCCGCACCCCCGGCGCCGAGGGCTATCTCCAGCACCTCGGTCACCCCGCCCAGCTCCCCGTCGGCGGGCGGGGACGGAAGGGGACGAACCAGCCCCGCCAGCTCGCGCTCCCGGCGCAGCCAGTCCCAGAGCTCCGCCGTCTCCCGCAGCCCGTCGCCGCCGGCGACCCTGATCCGCGCGTCCATGGCACTCCCTCGGCCTCTCCCGGGTGCCTCCCGGGTTCAGCCGGGATGATGGCAGGGATCGGCCCCGTGCGGGGAGCAACGGGGGGAGCTTGTAACCGACTTGTGGAACTCCGCAAGGGGGGCGGGGCGAGGGGCCGGCGGCGTCGCAGGTCAGGGCAGCAGCAGGCCGGCGAGCTCGTCCAGCAGTTCGGTGACCCTCCGGGCCTTCTCCGGGGCCGGCACGGCCCTGGCGATGACCGGTTCGGCGGGCCGGGCGACGTGGGCGTGGACGGCTCGCCGGGCAGGGTCGGAGACGGTGAGCAGGGTGCGCCGCCCGTCGGCCGGGTCGGCGGCGGGGCGGGCTCGGCCCGGGCACCGACCAGTGGCTCGCCGGACACGGCTGGACGGCGGAGGTCACCACCCTGGTCCGGCTCGGGGAGAGCTACGGGCGCCCGCTGCCGGACCCCACCGCCACGACGGCGTTCATCGAGGCGCAGCGGGTCGCCGCGGACTGACTCCGAGGGCCCGGCGGTACGTCACACCGGACCGGCCGGCCGCGGCGGCCAGGTGTCCGGGGCCAGGACGCCGGTGGCGTAGGCCCGGGCGACCAGGGCGGTGCGATTGGGGACGCGCCAGCGGCGGGAGAGCCGGGCCAGGTGGTAGTTGACCCCGTCCGGGGTGACGCCGATCTCCCGGGCGATCTGTGCGGTGGTGTCGCCGCGGGCCGCCGCGGCCAGGATGCGGGCCTCGACCGGGCTGGTGTCGGCCTGCGGGCCGGGCGGCGGGGCCTCGTCGGCGGGCTCTGCGGCCTGCAGGGAGAGCAGCAGGCTCGGGGTCTGCTCCGGAGTGTCGCCGACGAGGGCGACAGTCATCTCGCCGTTCCGCCCGCGGCCGCCGGCGGGTGTCCAGGAGACCCGGGCCGGGTACTGGGAGCGGCGGTGCAGCCGCACGGCCTCGGTGAGCGCCTCCAGGGTGCCGCTGTCCCGGAGGGTGAAGAACTCCAGAATCCTACGGTTGCGCATCTGCCCCGGCAAACGCCCGAATTCGGCTGCCATCGCGCGGTTGACGATCAGGATCCGCCCGCCGAACTCGCACACCGCGATGGGCAGCGGTACGTGGTCCATCAGCCGCAGCGCCCGGTTGCGCCAGATCACGGCGGCGTCCGGCCGGCTGCCCGGCGCGGGGCCGCAGCCCTCGGTCGTTCGCATCTGTGGTTCTCCTTGCCGGGGGCCAGAGCTGACGGTTCGTGGGCAAGTCCGCGACCGCCCCGGGTACTACACAATCATGTAGTGATCCCGGCCGGATCCGCCGTCCGATGGGCGCACAGTGGTGCAAGCCGAAAAGTTTCCTGCCGTGGGAGGGGCACAGCGATGACCGAGACCGTGGAGAGCATGACCGAGGACGAGCGGGCGGCCGGGGCGGAGGGCCGGGCCGTCCCCCTGGTGGACATCTCGGCGGCGCCGCCGGCCGCCGCCCCGATGCTGCGCACCATGGAACTGGCCAGAGAGCACGGCCCGGCCTTCGTCCAGCGGCTGCACGGCCGGGACCTCCTGGTCGTCAGCAGCCTGGAGCTGGTGGCGGAGCTGGCCGACGAGACCCGGTTCACCAAGTCGATCGGCCCGGCGCTGGAGAACGTCCGTCAGTTCACCGGCGACGGCCTGTTCACCGCCTACAACGACGAGCCCAACTGGGCCCGGGCGCACGACATCCTGATGCCCGCCTTCGCGCTCGGCTCGATGCGCACCTACCACCCGGTGATGCTGCGGGTGGCCCGCCGGCTGGTCGACTCCTGGGACCGCCGGCAGGCCGCCGGACTGCCGGTGGACGTGCCCGGCGACATGACCCGGATGACCCTGGACACCATCGGGCTGGCCGGATTCGGCTTCGACTTCGGATCCTTCGAGCGGGACGAGCCGCACCCCTTCGTCGAGGCGATGGTGCGCTGCCTGAACTGGGCGATGACCAGGCTCACCCGTGACCCACAGGCGGACCACCGCGAAAGCGACGCGGCCTTCCGGGCCGACGCCGACTACCTGGCCAACGTGGTGGACGAGGTGATCGCCGCCCGTGCCGGGGAGGAGGAGCAGGGCCCGGCCGAGGACCTGCTCGGCCTGATGCTCGGTGCGGTCCGGCCTTCGGACGGCACCCGGCTGGACGCCGAGAACATCCGCAACCAGGTGATCACCTTCCTGATCGCCGGCCACGAGACCACCTCGGGCGCGCTCTCCTTCGCGCTGTACTACCTGGTCAAGCACCCGACCGTGCTGCGGCAGGTACAGCGGGAGGTGGACGCGCTCTGGGGCACCCAGGCCGACCCGGAGCCCTCCTACGAGGACGTCGGACGGCTGCGCCACACCCGCCAGGTGCTCAACGAGGCGCTGCGGCTGTGGCCGACGGCGCCCGCGTTCAGCCGGGAGGCGCGCGAGGACACCCTGCTCGGCGGCCGCATCCCGCTGCGCGCCGGGGAGACGGTCTTCGTCAGCACGCCGATGCTGCACCGCGACCCGGCATGGGGCGACAACCCGGAGCTGTTCGACCCGTCCCGGTTCGACCCCGAGTGCGAGCAGGCCCGCTCCCCGCACGCCTTCAAGCCCTTCGGCACCGGCGAACGCGCCTGTATCGGACGGCAGTTCGCGCTGCACGAGGCCGTCATGCTGCTCGGCATGCTGGTCCACCGCTACCGGCTGATCGACCACGCCGACTACCGGCTCACCGTCAAGCAGACGCTCACCATCAAGCCCGACGGGTTCACCCTCGGCCTCGCCCGGCGCACGCCCGTGCGGACCGTCGACCTCGCCGCCGCGCCGACGGCCGTGGACCGGCAGGCCGGCCCGGCCGCCGAGCGCCCCGGGCGGGTCCGGCGGGGGACCGGACTGCTGCTCCTGCACGGATCGAACTACGGCGCCTGCCGGGAGTTCAGCCGGCAGCTCTCGGAGGCCGCCGCCGACCTCGGCTGCGAGACCGAGATCGCCCCGCTGGACGCGTACGCGGACGGGCTGCCCACCGACCGGCCGGTGGTGATCACCGCGGCCTCGTACAACGGGCAGCCGCCCGACGACGCGGCCCGGTTCGTCCGCCGGCTCCAGGAGTCGCACGACTCCCACGAGTCCGGGGACGGCGGGACGGCCGACGGTGTCGAGTACGCGGTGCTCGGCATCGGCGACCGCACCTACGCCGCGACCTACCAGCGCGTCCCGGCGCTGATCGACGACCGGCTCGCCGCGCTCGGCGGCACCCGGCTGCTGGCCCGCGCCGAGGCCGACGCCTCCGGCGACCTGGCCGGCACCGTACGGCAGTTCACCGGGGCACTGCGCGAAGCCCTGCTGGCGCGCTACGGGGACGCCGACGCACCCGCCGCGCCGCAGCCGGAGGCCGCCTACTCGGTGACCGAGGTGACCGGCGGCCCGCTGGCCGCGCTGGCCGCCCGGCACGACATGGCGGAGCTGACCGTCACCGCCGTCGGCAGCCTGACCGACCCCGACTACCACCGGGTCAAGCGGCTGGTCCGCCTGGCCCTGCCGGAAGGCACCGGCTACCGGACCGCCGACCACCTCACCGTGCTGCCGGCCAACGACCCGGCGCTGGTCGAGCGCGCCGCCAAGCTGTTCGGCGCCGACCCGGACACGGTGCTGGGCATCGTGGCGCACCGGCGCACCGGACCGGCCGTCGACCGCCCTCTGACGGTGCGCGAACTGCTCACCCACCACGTCGAGTTGCAGGACCGCCCGAGTGCCGAGCAGCGCGTCGCACTGGCCGCGCTCAACCCCTGCCCGCCCGAGCAGGCCGCGCTGCGGGCGCTGCCGGAGGACGACCCGCGCACCCTGCTGGACCTGATCGAGGACCACCCGGCCGTGCAGGAGCGGCTCACCTGGCCGGTGCTGCTGGAGCTGCTGTCGCCGATCCGACCGAGGCACTACTCGATCTCCTCCTCGCCCGCCGGAGACCCGGGCCAGGTGGACCTGATGGTCTCGGTGCTCAGCGGGCCGGCCCGCTCCGGCCGGGGCACCTTCCGCGGCACCGGCTCCGGCCACCTCGACCGGGTGGCCGTCGGTGACACCGTGCTGGCCCGGGTCCAGCCCTGCCGCGAGGCGTTCCGGATCGGCCACCGCACCCCGGTGGTCATGATCGCGGCCGGCACCGGCCTGGCACCCTTCCGGGGCGCCGTCGCCGACCGCCGGGCGCTGCTCGCCGAGGGGGCCGAACTCGCCCCGGCGCTGCTGTACTTCGGCTGCGACGACGCGGCGGCGGACTACCTGCACCGGGGCGAGCTGGAGGCGGCCGAACAGGCCGGCGCGGTGTCGCTGCGGCCCGCCTTCAGCGAGCGGCCGCAGCACGGGCGGCGCTACGTGCAGGACCGGATCACCGCCGAGGCGGCCGAGGTCTGGGAGCTGCTCGAAGCCGGTGCCGAGGTGTACGTGTGCGGTGACGGGGCCCGGATGGCGCCGGGCGTCCGGGCGGCCTTCCGGGCGCTGTACCGGGAGCGCACTCCGGGCGCCGACGAGCAGCGGTCGCAGGCCTGGCTGCAGGGGCTGATCGAGGCCGGTCGGTACGTCGAGGACGTGTACGCGGGCTGAGCGCCGGCCCACAGCCGGGGCCCGTCCTCGAGCTCGCCCCGCAGGCGCGAGTTCGAGGACAGGCCCTTGGACGGCCGGGGTCAGTACACGCTGACCCGGTACGCGGCAGAGCGTAGTTGGACCGCCGGGATCATCAAGCCGAGGCCTGCTCCCGGGTGAGCTGCCACACCAACTCCTCGCCGCTCTCCGCCGGGGCGATCGCCTCGGCGGGTCGGCGCAGGTGCTCGGTGAAGCCGAGGCGGGCCGGAACGGCGCCGCTGGCCCGGTTGGCCGGGTCGTGCACGATCTCGACGCACTCCACCCCGGGGAGGCGGAACGCCTGCTCGACCACGGCCCGCACCGCCCGGGTGACCAGCCCGCGCCCGGTCGCGGCGGGGTGCAGCCAGTAGCCGATCTCCCGGGTGTCCGACGGAGCGTCCTCGCGCCTGAACAGCCCGCAGACGCCGACGATCGCGCCGTCGAGCACGATCGCGTACGTGAAGTCCCGCCCGCTCTCCCAGCGTTCCGCGCGGCCGGCGAGGAACTCGGCGGTCCTGGCGCGACTGTGCTCGGCCACCCAGGGCATCCAGGGCCGCAGGTGCTCCAGCGACTCCTCGATGACCGTGAAGAACTCGGGCAGGTCCGCCTCGCCGTCGAAGCGGCGCAGGGTCACCTCGTCCAGGGTGATGACGTGCTCGGGAAGGTTCATGACGGGAGGATGGTCCGGGCACCTCTCACCGGGCAACGGGTTTTGGCGGTGGGGGCCGGTCGCCCCTCAGCTCCGTCCGCCCGCCGGGGTGTGCCGCCGCAGCAGGACGGCCGCCTCGCGGTCGGTGACCTCGTGGAACTCGCCGTACCAGGGCCCGGCGGCGTGCGCGTAGCGGGGCAGGTGGAGGCAGACCACCGCGTCCACGTCCCGGCGCAGGTCGGCCGCGATCCGGGCGTCGCCGACCGGCGCCGCGAGGATCAGGTGCGCCGGGCGGTCGGCGGCGAGGGCGTGCAGGGCCGCTCGGGCGGTGAGGGCGTCGGTCAGGCCGTCGGTGACGAGGACGGCGGTGCACCCGTGCAGTGACAGCCGGGACCGGCCCTGGCGGTAGAGCGCCTCGCGGCGGTGGACCTCGACCCGCTCCCGCTTGACGCTCGCACCCAGCTCCGCCGGAGTGACGCCGAGGGTCCTGAGGGTGTACCCGTCGAACAGCGGCGGGTCGCCGTCGGCGATCGCGCCGACCGGGCGGTCGTGGCCGGGCACGGCCAGCGGCCGGACCACCGTGGCGTCGAGCGGGGCATCCAGGGCCTCGGCGACCTCGGCGGCCACCGGCAGCCCGCCGGGGGCGAGGCCGAGGACCACCACCCCGGCACCGGCCCGCCCGCCCAGCAGCGGGACGAGCCTGCGGGCCAGCTGGTGTCCGGCGGTGCTGCGGTCGAGGAATCTCACGGCCTGTCCTTGTCCTCCATGCGTTCGCGCGCCCCGGTCGGGACGGGGTGGCACGAACCGGCGAGCGGCCTGCGGGCAAGCGCCCGCCAAGCCCCTCCACTTGGCGCCTTCCCCGCCGCGGCGGGCTCTAACGTCCGGGGTACGGTCAGGTCGTGATGCGGGCCGGCGCGTGTGACCCGGTGGGGTCGGGGCAGGCGCGGGGCATGGACGACCGACGGATGGTGCTCCCGCCCGTACCCGGGATGTTCGCGGGTACGGCCGTTCGCGCGGCCCGGCACGGTGCGCGCGATGACGGCCACGACGGCGCCCCGCCGTCCGGACCGGACCGGGAGCGGGCCATGTCACGGCCATCCGATCAGCCTTGCGAGCCCACCGGGGGCGACGAGTCCGGCGACCTGCGGATCGCGGTGGGCGACCGGGGGCCGGTACGGATCGTCACCGTGGTCGGGGAGCTGGACCGGGACACCGCGGACGAACTGCGTGCCGCGCTCGCCCACCCGCCGTCGGCGGACGACGCCGAACGGATCGTGGCCGACCTCACCGGCCTGCGGTTCTGCGACTCGACCGGGCTGAACGTCCTGCTGCGCGCCCGGCTTGACGCGCAGACGGCCGGGCTGAGGCTGGAGCCGGCCGGCCCCGGCCCGTCGGTGGCGCGGCTGTTCGCGATCACCGAGGCCGACGGCGTGCTGCGGGTCCACCCCGACCTCCGCACGGCGCTGGCGGCCTCCGGCGAGGGCTCCGCCGGGCCCGTCCAGCCGTCCGGGCCGAGGTAGGAGGCAGGCCATGGACCGCCCCGGGAACGGTGGGCCGCCAGGCCGGGAGCAGACCAGGCGGCTGGCGCTGCAGGGCAGCGCCGGCGCGGTGCAGCGTAGCCGCGAGTTCAGCCGGCGGGCGCTGATGTCCTGGCACTGGCTGCCGGCCGCCGACGCGGACCGGCGGGCCGCGGCCGAGGACGTCCTGCTGATGGTCTCCGAGCTGGTCACCAACGCCTGTCTGCACGCACCCGGAGGCCCGCGCGAGCTGCGGCTGCACTGGGACGGTGCCCGGCTGCGGGTGGAGGTCGCGGACGCCAGCCCCGTCCAGCCGCGGCTGCGCCCGTTCGGCGGTGCGGGACGGCCGGGCGGGCACGGGCTGCGGGTCGTGGACCGGCTGGCCCGCGCCTGGGGCTCGCAGCCCGAGGGCGTCGGGAAGCTGGTCTGGCTGGAGGTGCCGCGCCCGCCGGCCCTGACGGCGGACGGTGCGGACGGGGAGCCCGACCGGTCGACTGGCCGGCGTCCTTCCCGGCCCGAGGGGTTTCCGGTGCGCCGCAGTGGATAGCCGCATGGGCGTGAGCGTCGGCACCGATCGGTGCGGGATCCGGACCGAGCGAGAGGAGCCCCGCAGCCATGACGCAGCGCCCGTCGAGATCCGGGAACCCGGCCCTGGGCCGGGCCGAGGGGCTCACCGTCGAGATCCGGCCGTGGGCCCTGGGCACCGTGCTGGTACTGCTCGGCGAGCTGGACCTCGACTCGATCGCCGACCTGCGGGAGGCGCTCGACCGGGCCTTCGCCGAGCCCGCCACCGTGGTCGTGGTGGACTGCGCAGGGCTGGAGTTCTGCGACTCCACCGGGCTCAACGCCCTGCTGCGGGCCAAGGCCCGGGCGGCCGCGGACGGCAGCCGGATCGAGCTGGCCCGGCCCCGGCCGCTGATCCTGCGGATGCTCGAACTCACCGGTGCCGTCGACGCCTTCCCGATCCACGAGACCGTGCCGGCCTGAGGCCCGCGCCGGCCGCCCGGCCCCGAGTGAACCGCCCCGCGTGTCACCCCCGGCCCGCGGTGGCACAGTGGGAGCAGGGCGGCGGCCCGCCGCCCTCGGGGCCGAGGTGCCCGGACGGAGCGCCCCGGCCGTGCGAGCGATCCGGACGGTGGACGGATGGACGAGCAGCCGGTACCCGGAGCCCCCGCGGCCGATCCGGCCGAGCAGGCGCTGCGGCAGCTGCTCGCCGGGCTGACGGCCGTGCGCGACGGGGACTTCCGCACCCGGCTCGCCGCGGACGTGCCGGGGGTGCTGGGGGAGATCGCCGTGGTCTTCAACGGCATGGCCGACCAGCTGGCCCGGGTGACGTCCGAGGTGACCCGAGTGGCCAGGGAGGTCGGCACCGACGGGCGGCTCGGCGGTCAGGCCCAGGTGCCCGACGCGACCGGGACGTGGCTGGACCTGACCGACGCGGTGAACGCGATGGCGGGCAACCTGACCTGGCAGGTGCGCAACATCGCCCAGGTCACCACGGCGGTGGCCCGCGGCGACCTCACCCAGAAGATCGAGGTGGACGCGCGCGGGGAGATCCTGGAGCTCAAGTGCACCGTCAACACCATGGTGGACACCCTGTCCTCGTTCGCCGCCGAGGTGACCAGGGTGGCCCGGGAGGTCGGCAGCGAGGGCCGGCTCGGCGGTCAGGCCCAGGTGCCGGGCGTCGCCGGGACGTGGCGCGACCTGACCGACTCGGTGAACGCGATGGCGGGCAACCTGACCTGGCAGGTGCGCAACATCGCCCAGGTGGCGACCGCCGTGGCCGAGGGGGACCTCACCCAGAAGATCTCGGTCGCCGCGCGCGGGGAGATCCTGGAACTCAAGACGACCATCAACACCATGGTCGACCAGCTGTCCTCGTTCGCCGCCGAGGTCACCCGGGTCGCGCGCGAGGTCGGCACCGAGGGCCGGCTGGGCGGTCAGGCGGACGTCCGGGACGTCTCCGGCACGTGGAAGGCGCTCACCGAGTCCGTCAACGTCATGGCCGACAACCTCACTGCCCAGGTCCGCTCGATCGCCGAGGTGACCACCGCCGTCGCGGAGGGCGACCTGACCCAGAAGATCCGGGTCGACGCGCGCGGCGAGATCCTGGAGCTGAAGGAGACCATCAACACGATGGTCGACCAGCTGTCCTCGTTCGCGGACGAGGTGACCAAGGTGGCCCGGGAGGTCGGCACCGCCGGGAACCTGGGCGGGCAGGCCACCGTCCGGGGCGTCTCCGGGACGTGGAAGGACCTCACCGACAACGTCAACGTGATGGCCTCCAACCTGACCGGCCAGGTCCGCTCGATGTCCGAGGTGGCGACGGCGGTGGCCCGCGGGGACCTGTCGCGGAAGATCACCGTCGAGGCCAAGGGCGAGGTCGCGGCCCTCGCCGACGCGATCAACACCATGGTGGACACCCTGTCCGCGTTCGCCGCCGAGGTGACCAGGGTGGCCCGCGAGGTCGGCACCGAGGGCATCCTGGGCGGGCAGGCCACCGTCCGGGGCGTCGCCGGGACGTGGAAGGACCTCACCGACAACGTCAACTTCATGGCGCACAACCTGACCAGCCAGGTGCGCAACATCGCCCAGGTCACCACCGCCGTCGCCGAGGGCGACCTGACCCGCAAGATCGACGTGGATGCGCGCGGGGAGATCCTGGAGCTGAAGACCACCGTCAACACCATGGTGGACACCCTGTCCTCGTTCGCCGCCGAGGTGACCAGGGTGGCCCGGGAGGTCGGCAGCGAGGGCCGGCTCGGCGGGCAGGCCCGGGTGGAGGGCGTCTCCGGCACCTGGAAGCGGCTCACCGAGAACGTCAACGAGCTGGCCGGCAACCTGACCCGGCAGGTCCGGGCGATCGCCGAGGTCACCAGCGCCGTCGCGGCCGGCGACCTGACCCGCTCGATCAGCGTGGACGCCTCCGGCGAGGTCGCCGACCTCAAGGACAACATCAACGCGATGGTCGGATCGCTGCGCGCGAGCACCCTGGCCAACCAGGAGCAGGACTGGCTCAAGACCAACCTGGCCCGCTTCTCCGCCGCGATCCAGGGCCGGCGGGACATCCGCGCCGTCGCCGAGATGATCACCGACGAGCTGACCCCGCTGGTCGGCGCCCAGTACGGCGCGTTCTTCCTCGCCGAGGAGGGCGCGGAGGAGACCGAACTGGCCCTGATCAGCGCCTACGGCAGGCCGGCCGGGGAGCAACGGCGGCTGCGGCTGGGGGAGTCCCTGGTCGGCCAGGCCGCCCGCAGCCGGCGGGCCGTCGCCGTGGACGATCTGCCGCCCGGCTACGCCACCGTCTCCTCCGCCGCGGGCAGCGGTGACGTCCGCTCGGTGGTCATCCTGCCGATCGCCCTGGAGGAGTGGCTGATCGGCGTGATGGAGTTCGCCTCCGTCCACCCGTTCACCGAAGTGCACCGCGACTTCCTGGCCCAGTTCGCCGAGGCCTGCGGGGCCAACCTCGGCAACCTGCTGGCCAACGCCCGCACCGACGAGCTGCTGGGCGAGTCCCAGCGGCTCACCGCCGAACTCCAGGCCCGCTCCGAGGAGTTGCAGGACGGGCAGGAGGAACTGCGCCGCTCCAACGCCGAGCTGGAGGAGAAGGCCGCGCTGCTCGCCCAGCGCAACCGGGACATCGAGGCGAAGAACCTGGAGATCGAGCAGGGGCGCGAGGAACTTGAGGAGCGGGCGCGGGAGTTGACCCGGACGTCGATGTACAAGTCGGAGTTCCTGGCCAACATGAGCCACGAGCTGCGCACCCCGCTGAACAGCCTGCTCATCCTGGCCCAGCTGCTCGCCGAGAACAACAGCGGGAACCTCACCCCCAAGCAGGTCGAGTACGCGGGTGTGATCCACTCGGCCGGCACCGACCTGCTCCAGCTCATCAACGACATCCTCGACCTCTCCAAGGTGGAGGCCGGGAAGATGGACCTGGCCATCGAACCCTTCGCGGTGCGCGAGCTGCTGGAGTACGTGGAGTCCGGCTTCCGGCCGCTGGCCGACCAGAAGGGCCTCGCCTTCGAGATGTCCGTCGACCGGGCCGTGCCGGAGCGGATCGTCACCGACCAGGCCCGGCTGCGCCAGGTGCTGCGCAACCTGCTGTCCAACGCCGTCAAGTTCACCGACACCGGCCGGGTCGAGCTGCGGATCGAACGCGTCGAGGAGGCGGAACTGCCGTCCGGACTCGGCCGGGCGCACGCCGCGGTGGCCTTCCACGTGGACGACACCGGGATCGGCATCGACCCGGCCCACCTGGACACCATCTTCGGCGCCTTCCAGCAGGCCGACGGCTCCACCGCGCGGCGCTACGGCGGCACCGGCCTCGGGCTGTCGATCAGCCGGGAGCTCGCCCGGCTGCTCGGCGGCACCATCACCGTCCGCTCGGCGGCGGGGCAGGGCAGCCGGTTCACGCTGTACCTGCCGCTGGGCGAGCAGGTGGCGGAGGGCGGGGCCGAGCCGCGGGTCCTGGTGGTGGAGCCCGAGCCGCCGGGGCTGCTCACCCAGCTCGCCCGGGCGGCGGTCGGGGAGATGGAGGCTTCGTCGGGCGGTTCCCCGGACGGACGCTCGGAAGCTCCACCGGACGGCGGTCCGGCGTCGCCGGTGCGGATCCACGGGGTGGATGACGAGGCGGGGCTGCGGGCCGCGCTCACGGGTGGGCCGTACCGGTGCGTCCTGCTCGACCTGGTCGGCTCCGCGGACCTCGCGCCGCTGCTCGGGGAGCTCGCGGAGGAGGGCCCGCCGGTGCTCGGGTACGGGGGCAGCGGCCCGCCGCCCGGGGGCGTGGAGCAGGTCGGCGGACTGGACGAGCTGCGGGTGCGGGTGATCCGGGCGCTCGGAGGTGAGAGTCCCCCGGCGGCCGGGCCGGCCGCCGCGGGCCCGGTCGTGGCGGGACCGCCCGCCGGGCGGACCGTGCTGATCGTCGACGACGACATCCGCAACGTCTTCGCGCTCACCGCAGCCCTGGAACAGCACGGACTGACCGTCCTGCACGCCTCCGACGGCCGCGCCGGGATCGACCTGCTGCGCGCCCACCCGGAGACCGACCTGGTGCTGATGGACGTCATGATGCCCGGAATGGACGGCTACGCGGCCATCGCGGCGATCCGGGCCGACGCGCGCTTCGAGCGGCTGCCGGTCGTCGTCGTCACCGCCAAGGCCATGCCCGGAGACCGGGACCGCAGCCTGGCCGCCGGGGCCGACGACCACGTCACCAAACCGGTCGACACCGGCCGGCTGCTGGAACGGATGAGGGACTGGCTGGACACGTCATGACCACTCTTCGGCACGGCGGCGGTGCGGCCCGGCGTGCGGACACCGTGGCCCGGCTCCGGGGTACGCCGTGACCGGCGGGCAGGAGTCCGCGGAACGCACGGCCCGGGCCCTGGCCGAGGCCGTCCGCCGCCTCCGGGCGGCCGCCGCCCGGGCGCACGCCGAGGCGCGGACCAAGGCCGCCGTCGACCTCGCCACCGGCATCCTGGCCGAGCGGCTCGGCCTGCCGGTCGCCGAGGCCGCCGCGCACCTCGCCCGGCTGGCCCGGGAAGCGGGCGTGCCGGTGCTCGCGCTGGCAGCGGACATCGCGGGGCTTCCGGAGCTTCCGCAGCCGACGCCGGAGCCGGAAGCGGGGACTGGGCCGGAAGCGGGGACCGGGCCGGAAGTGGGGACCGGGCCGGAAGTGGGGCGGGCGCCGTCGGCCGTCCCACCTCCCGTCGTCGAGCCACCCGAGGCCGGCCTTCCCGTCGCCGAGCCGCCCGAGGCCGGCCCACCCGTTGCGCCCGCACTCGCCGCCGCGCCCGACCTGGAGCACGCCACCGGCGCCGTGCTGGACCAGGCCGCGGCGGCGCTCGGCGTCCGTGCCGTGGCCGTCTGGCAGCGGCTGCCCGGCGGCGCGCTCGCCCTCGCCGCGCACGCCGGGCTCTGCGCCGACGAGGCGGCCGACTGGGCCCGGGTGCCGCCCGGCGTCCCCACCCCGGCGCAGCTCGTCGTCGGCAGCGGAGCCGAACTGTGGCCCGGCGAGCCCGGGACGGACGGGCCCTCGGTGGGCGTCGGCGCCACCCGGGCGGTCCTCCCGCTGCTCGACCGGGGCCGCCGCAGGGGCGCGTTGGAACTGCTCTGGCCGGCCGCCGGCCCGGGTGCCACCCCGGTGTTCGGCCCGGCCCGGCGCCGCGAGCTGTACGCCCTCGCCGATCTGTGCACGACCCTGCTCGGCCCGCCGCCGGAGGCCGCCGCCCCCGAACAGGCCGCCGCCCTCCTGGACGGGCTGCTCACGCCCGCGCTGCTGCTGGCCCCCGCCCTCCGGGCCGAGCGGATCGCCGACTTCACGGTGCTGCGGGTCAACGCCCGGTTCCGCGACCCGCTCGGCCGCCCCCGGGAGACGCTGGAGGGCGCCTCGCTGCTGGAGACCTACCCGGTGGCCTGCGCCGCCGGACTGTTCGACCGGCTGCTGCGCGCGTACGAGACCGGCGTGCCGTCGACCGCCGAGCGGGTCCGGCTGGCCTTCCGGGAGCACGGGCCGGCCGTCCCGGCGGCCGTCCTGCTCTCGGTCGTCCCGCTCGGCAACCGGCTGCTGCTCTGCTGGCAGCTGGACGACGATCGGGAGGAGGACGAGCGCGTCGCCCTGCTCCGCCAGGCCCAGCGGCTGGCCCGGGTGGCCGGGTTCGAGGAGCGCCCCGCCGAGGGCCGGATCCGCTGGAGCGACGGGCTGTACGAGCTGTACGGGCTACCGCCGGGCGCTCCGCCCGTACCGCTGGACCGGCTCGCGCGGCACACCCACCCGGACGACCGGCCGGCGATCCGGCGCCTGCTGGACACCGTCCGGCACCACCACCGCACCGCCTCCGCGGTGGTCCGGCTGGACCGCCCGGACGGCACCCACCGCTTCACCCGGGTGATCGCCGAGCCGGTGGTGGACGAGGCCGGCCGACTGGTCGCCGTCCGCGGCGCGTACCACGACGTCTCCGCCCAGCACTGGACGGAGGTCGCCCTCGGCGCCACCCGGGAGCGGCTGGCCGACAGCGAGCAGGAGTCGGCGGAGCGGGCGCAGCTGGCTCTCCGGCTGCAGCAGGCGATCCTGCCTGCCGCGCCTCCCCCGCTCGGCGTCACCGGTCTGCACGCCGCCGTCCGCTACCGGCCCGCCGCCCAGCGCGACCGGGTCGGCGGCGACTGGTACGACGTGATGGTGCTGCCCGACCGGAGGGTGCTGCTCGCGGTCGGGGACGTGGCCGGGCACGGCGTCGGCGCGGCCACCGGGATGGTCGCACTGCGGCACGCCCTGCGCGGCCTCGCTGTCACCGGAGCCGGCCCGGGCCGGCTGCTGGCGTGGGCCAACACCGTCGCCCTGCGCGAACCGGGCCAGGTCACCGCGACCGCCGTCTGCGTGCTGCTGGACCCGCTCGGCGGCGAACTGCACTGGGCCCGGGCCGGCCACCTGCCGCCGATCCGGTTCGGCTCGGACGGCGCCCAGGTGCTGCCGCTGCCGCACGGCGTGCTGCTCGGCGCGCTGGACGACGCCGAGTACGAGGAGCGCACCGCCCGGCTCGACCCGGGAGACGTCCTGCTGCTCTACACCGACGGGCTGGTCGAGCGCCGGGACCGCCCGGTGGAGGAGTCGGTGGAGCAGCTGATCGGGGCGGCCGGTGCCCCCGGTCCGGACCTGGAGCAGTACCTGGACCGGCTGCTCGAACTCAGCCCCGCCGACACCGACGACGACACCTGCCTGATCGCCGTCCAGACCGAGTAGGCCCGTTTCCAGCGCTACCCGCCGCTGCCCGACTGCCGTTGCTCCGCATGTACCGTTGTTCCGTATGACCCACGCGGGGATCGACGTCACCGCGGAACCGGTGCGGGACCTGCCGCGCGACCGGCACCCCGGCCCGGCCGACCGCCCCGTGACGCTCGGCCCACCCGCCCGGGCCACGCTGCGCCGCCTCGTCGCGACGGCCGGCCGCTGACGGTCCTCCGGATTCCTCAGCGGCCGTTACGGGCCGCGCGGGGCGGGTAGGCGCGGATCCACGCGGGGGTCGGTCGAGACCAGGACGGAAGGGATTCCCATGGTGCTGCTGGGACTTCCGCTGACGGCTGCGTCCGGCGCATTCGTCGCACTGCCGATCGCGGACAACCTCCCCGGCGGGCCCGGTCACCCGGTGACGATCCTGGGCAGCAACCTGGTGGTGCTGAACAGCCTGGGCATCCTCCTCTCCGGTGTGGCGCTGGCCGTGCTCTTCTGTCTCGGCCTCGCGATGATCGGGCTGTCCTGGCGGGCGCCGCGAAGGCCACGGCGGGCCGGCACTCCCGTGGAGCGGTCGGCGCAGGGCGGGTCGGGCCGCCCGGAGGGCCGGCCGATGGCGCCGATGGAGTCGCCGGTGCGGCACTCCGCCCCGGCGGAACGCGCCGTGGGCGGCTCCGACGAGATGCGGGTGCCGCCGAAGGAGCGGGCCGCCGAACAGGGTGGCCGGGAGAGGGAGGCACGCCCCGTCGGCCGGATCCGGCACCTGCTCGGGCACTGAGCCCCCTTCGCCGGGAGCTCGAACCGACCCCGCCCACCGACTCCAAGACCCGATCCCGGGAGGCCGTCATGGACCTCGCGTTCCTCACCCCGCTGCTCGACCGGCCCGGACCCTGGGCCTCCGTCTACCTCGACACCTCCCGCGCCACCGAGGACGCCGCCCGGCGCCGGGCGCTGCTCGACCGCGCCGCCGTTCAGCGGCTGGCCGGCGCCGGAGCCGACGCACCCAGCTGCGCGGCCGTCCGCGACCACCTGGCCGGGGCGCCCACGGCCGGGTCCCCGCCCGGGCGGGCGCTGTTCGCGGCGGACGGCGAGGTGGCGCTGGACGTCCCGCTCGCCTTCTCCCCGCCCGACGTCGCCGCCACCTGGGCCCCGCTTCCGCACACCGGCCCGCTGCTCGGCCTGCTGGACGACGCGGTGCCCGCCTGCCTGGTCGCGGCCGTCGACCGCACCGGGGCGGACCTGGAGCGCTACGAACTCGGACGCGGCGAGCCGATGGGCACGGTCGAGGGCCCGCAGTGGCAGGGCCGGGGGCACCGCGCCCCGCCCGCCGACCGCTACGAGTGGCACTACCGGCACCGGGTCGAGGACACCTGGGAGCGCACCGCCGGGATCGTCGCAGGGCACCTCGCCCGGACCTGGCCGCACAGCGGCGCCCAGCTGCTCGTCCTCACCGGCGGCGCCCGCGAGCGCCGCGCCGTCCAGGACCGGCTGCCACAGCAACTCCACTCGGCGACTGTCGAGTTGGAGGGCGGCACCGGGACCGGCGGCACCTCCCGGGAAGCCTTCGACCGGCGCCTCGCCGCAGCCTGGAAGGAGCACCGCAGCCGGCACCTGGCCGAGCTGCTGGACGCCTTCCACACCGGTGTCGGCCGCCCCGGCGAACACCGCACCGATGCCGCCGGGACCGAGACCGCGCCCGGCCAGGCCGCCCAGGGCATCCCCGCCGTGCTGAGCGCCGCCCGGCAGCACCAGCTCGCCGCGCTGCTCCTCCAGACGGGCGGCCACGACCCGGAGCGCCCGGTGTGGACCGGCCCCGAACCCGAGCACCTCGGCGTCCACCGGGCCGACCTGCGTGACATGGGCGTCCGCCGCCCGGCGCAGGCCCCCGCCGCCGACGCCCTGCTGCGCGCCGCGACGGCCTGCGCGGCCGAGGCCCTGCTCGTCCCGGACACCGCCCCCGGCCCGCCCGGCGGCCTCGGCGCGGTGCTGCGCTGGCCCGCCTGACCTCCCTTCGACCGGCTACCGCTCGGAAGGCCCGGGCAGCACCGGCTTCACGTCCAGCACCGGGGTGCCGTCGATCGCCTCCAGCCCCTCGACCCGCAGCCGCGGGCCGTCCACCGCCAGGACGGTGACCCGGTGCAGCCCGATCGGATTCGGCCGGTCCGGCGAGCGGGTGGCGAACACCCCGGTCTCCGGCCGGGAACGCTCCCCGCGCGGATGCACCGTGAGCACCTCCCGGTCCGCCCGGTGCAGCCAGGTCAGCAGCAGCACCTCCTGCCCGGCCGCGAGGTCCCGCAGCCCCCGCTCCACCCCGGCCTCGAACACCACCCACGCCTCCGGCCCGCCCTCGTCCCCCTGCCTCGGCGCCCCCGCCCGCTCCACCAACGGCGACTCCACCCACCCGATCGCCCGCACCCGGAACTCCTGCTCCGCCACCGCAACCTCCACCCGCACCTGAGGGTTCACCTGCCGTCACCGTACCGGGCCCGACTGCCGTGCCCGCTGCGGCCTGGTCGTGACGGTCGTCGGGCTGCGTCCGCCGAGGCCGGTCAGCGTGGGCCCGGTTCCGCTTGGACCAGCCACGAGGGTTCGAGGGGAACCAGGTGCCCCGTGAGCGTCCGGACGTCGGTGGGGACCGCTGCGCGGGGAAGCAGGGCGGGGAGGTGGTGGGTGGTGTAGGCGTGGTGGGCGGCGGGGGTGGTCCAGAGGGTGGTGACGAGGCAGCGGTCGGGGGCGAGGCGGGTGACGGTGCCGCCGAGCATGCCGTCCGCCGCGGCCATGCCCGGGGCCCAGAGCCGGCGTTGGACGTCGAGGAAGTGCTCGGCGCGGCCGGGGTGGAGTCGGCAGTCGGCCGCCCGCAGGACGGTGGCGCGAGTGAGGGCGTCGGAAAGGAAGGGGGCCGCGCCCGGCATGGTGAGGACGACCGGGCCGGCGGCGACCTCGATCGAGCTGTAGCCGGAGGGCTGGGCGGCCTGGGCGGCGATCCGGTCGTGGCGCTCGCGCATGAAGCGGGTGTACGCGGGCTCGTCGGTCCACAGGCCGAGCAGGAGGGCCCGGTCGGCGTCGGGCGCCCAGCCGCCGGCCTGGCCGACCAGGCCCGGCTGGTCGGAGATCGCCGACCAGCGGCGCTGGCCGGCGGCGAACGCCTCGTGTGCTCCGGGCGTCACCCGGCAGTCGATCCACTTGCCCCACATGCGGGCCATCATGCTGCGGGGAGACGGCGGAGCGTCAATCGGGCGCCGGCCCCGGGGCGGTCGGACCAGGGGCGTAGGGCCTGCGCCGGGGCGGTTGCCGGATGTGGCGGTGGCCGGATCTTGCAGAGTCCCGTCATTGCCGCCATCGGTGCCGCCGGGCAAGGGTGGGGGGCATGAACGACGCACCCCGCCTGCCGCATCTGGTCGTGATCCCGGTGTTCCCCGGAGTGAACGCGCTGGACGTGGCCGGGCCCGCCGAGGTCCTCGCGCTGGCCGGTCGGCTGCTGCCGCCCGGGCGGCCGGGGTACGAGGTGCGGGTGTGCGCGGAGCGGCGCGGGCCGGTGGCGACCTTCTCGGGGGTGCCGCTGTACGTGACCGACACCCTGGCCGAGCAGCGGGTGCGGCCGGACACGGTGCTGGTGCCGGGGCGGGTGGACCTGGGGCCGGACGGACCGGTGCCGCAGGTGGATCCGGCGGTGGTCGCCTGGCTGCGGGAGGCCGGGCCGCGGGCCGGGCGGATCGCCTCGGTCTGTGCGGGCGCCCACGTGGCGGCGGCGGCCGGACTGCTGGACGGGCATCGCGCGACCACCCACTGGGCGACCGCCGAGCGGCTGGCCGCCGACCACCCGGCCGTCGAGGTGGACGCCGACCCGGTGTTCATCCGCTCCGGGCGGATCTGGACCAGCGCGGGTCTGACCACCGCCATGGACCTCACCCTCGCCCTGGTCGCCGAGGACCACGGGGACGACCTGGCGCTGCAGATCGCGCGGATCATGGTCATGTACCTCCAACGACCGGGCGGCCAGAGCCAGTTCAGCGTCCCTCTGGCGCACCGTACGGGCGGCCGGGCGGACCTGGGCGCTCTGCGCCGCTGGATCGCCGAACACCTGGACGCCGATCTCTCGGTGCCCGTGCTCGCCGGGCGGCTCGCCATGAGCGAACGGCACTTCGCCCGGGTCTTCCGCGC
This sequence comes from Kitasatospora sp. NPDC101235, assembly GCF_044767505.1. Taxonomy (NCBI): domain Bacteria; kingdom Bacillati; phylum Actinomycetota; class Actinomycetes; order Kitasatosporales; family Streptomycetaceae; genus Kitasatospora; species Kitasatospora sp. NPDC101235. The sequence goes on along the minus strand of NZ_JBIWNZ010000013.1, from coordinate 31,610 downwards.
GGAGACCGGCACCACCCCCGGGGCCTACGTGGAGGAGCTGCGCCTGGAGGCCGCCCGCCGGCTGCTGGAGCGCAGCGACCATCCGCTGCCGGGCGTCGCCCGGGCCTGCGGCCTCGGTTCCGTGGAGACCTTGCACCGGGTGTTCAGGGACCGGCTGTCCACCACTCCGGGGGACTACCGGCGCCGGTTCCGGATCCCGGCCGAGAACACCGACTGAACATCAATTCGTGACGAGAGAAGGAACACTGTGATGATCAAGGCCACGCACATCGGAACGGCGACGGTCCTGCTGGAGGTCGGCGGCCTGCGGCTGCTCACCGATCCGGTCTTCGACCCGGCCCCCGCCGAGTACCGGCACGACCCGGTGGTCCTGCGCAGCACCCGGGGCCCGGCGACCGGCGTGCACGAGCTGCCGCCGGTGGACGCCGTGCTGCTCAGCCACGACGAGCACCCCGACAATCTGGACGCCACCGGCCGTACCCTGCTCGACGGGCGGCCGGTGCTGACCACGGTCGGCGGGGCGGCCCGGCTCGGTGGCGGCGCGCTCGGGCTGGCGCCGTGGCAGACCCGCGACCTCACCGTGGACGGCCGCACCCTGCGGGTGACCGGCACGCCCGGTGTGCACGGGCCGGTCGGGGAGGTCACCGGGTTCGTGGTCGAGGTACCGGGTGAGCAGGAGGCGCTGTACGTCTCGGGCGACACCGTCCACATCCCCGAACTGGCCGAGGTGGGGCGGAGGTTCCGGATCGGAACGGCCCTGCTGCACCTCGGCGCCGCCCGGATCGAGGCCTTCGGCGGCGGTGAGCTGATCACCATGGACGCGGCGCAGGCCGCCGCGCTCACCGCCTCGATCGGAGCCCGCCGGGTCGTGCCCGTCCACTACACCTCGTGGGAGCACTTCACCGAGGGGCGGACGGAGACCACCGCACGGTTCGCGGCGGCGGGCCTGGCCGACCGGCTGCACTGGCTCACCCCGGGCGTCGCCGAGATGCTCGACTGACGACCGGACGGGGTTCAGAGGGCGGCGACCGGGGGCAGCCGGTCCAGGATGCGCTCCATGCCGCTGGTCCAGTTGGCCTCCAGCGCGGTGACGGCCTGTTCGAGGTCGCCGTTCAGCAGGAACTGGGCGATCCGCTCGTGCTCCTCGGCGGCGCGTTCCAGGATCTCGTGGTCGCCGACCACCACCCGCTCGTAGCGGTGCAGGGTGAGCTTCAGCGAGTCGATCATCTCGCGCAGCCGGGCGTTGGTGCAGCCGGAGAGCAGCAGGGCGTGCCAGGCGTCGTCGTAGCGCTCTATCGTGCCGTGCGGGGCCTGCGGGGCGGAGAAGGCGCGGGCCTCGGCGAGCAGCCGGGGGGCGATCTCGGTCAGGTGCGCCGGGTCGGAGGTGCGCAGGGCCAGCGACTCCAGGGCGATCACGATCGCGGTGAGGTCGAGGAACTCCTGTTTGCCGGTGGGGGCGAAGCGGAAGCCCTTGCCGCGCTCGCTGGTGATGATGCCCTCGCGTTCCAGGCTGATCAGGGCCTCGCGCAGGGGGGTTCGGCTGACGCCCAGTTCCTCGGCGAGCTGGACCTCGTTGATCGACTCGCCAGGGGTGAACCGGCCGCGGCCGAGCTGCTCCAGGAGTTCGTCCTTCACCTGCTCGCGCAGCGGACGCCGCTCGATCGCCATCGGGCTTCCCTTCTTCCTCGGTCCGTAGCGTACCGGCCGGGCGACCGGCGCTGACGGCCGGTCGCCCGCAGCCGTCGACAGGGCTGTGTTCCGGGTCAGGCGGTGCCGGCGCCGTCCACGGCGATGACGGCGCCGCTGACGAAGGCGGCGGCGTCGCTGGCCAGGAAGGCGACGGTCTGGGCGATGTCCCGGGGCCGGCCGATCCGGCCGAGCGGGCGGTCGGCGGCGTCGGTGTAGAAGGCGTCCGGGTTCTCGCCGAGTTGGCGGGCCTCCTCGGCGAGCATGCCGGTGTCGGTGTCGCCGGGGCAGACGCAGTTGACCCGGATGTTGTCGGGGCCGTGGTCGATGGCCATCGCCCGGGTCATGTTGACCACGGCGCCCTTGGAGGCGCAGTAGGAGACGGCCTGGCCGCCGCCCTTGATGCCCCAGCCGGAGCCGGTGTTGACGATGCTGCCGCCGCCGTTCGCGGCCATCAGCGGCACCACCAGCCCGCTGAGCAGCATGATCGAGCGGACGTTGACGGCCATCACCAGGTCCCAGTCCTCGTCGCTGATCTCGGTGACTGTGGAGCGGCGGATGATGCCCGCGTTGTTGAACAGCACGTCCACGCCGCCGTGTTGCTCGACGGCGGTGCGCACGGCGCGCTCGCAGTCGGTGCGCCGGGAGACGTCGCAGCGGACGAAGGTGCCGCCGATCTCCTTGGCGGCCTGTTCGCCGCGTTCGGCGTCGAGGTCGACGAGGACGACGGCGGCGCCGAGTTCGGCGAGCAGGGCGGCGGTGGCCCGGCCGATGCCGGAGGCGGCGCCGGTGACGATCGCGCGCTTGCCGTGCAGGTCGATCATGGGGGAGCTCCTCTGCAAGGGGTGGGAGGGTCAGGCCGACAGCCGGTAGACGGCGCCGGAGCGGCGGCCGGTGATCACCCGGACGTGTCCGGAGAGGGCGTCGTCCAGTTCGGGGTCGCCGGTGTCCAGCAGCAGCGGGCGGCCGGCCAGGGCGGCGAGTTTCGCCTCGGTGGCGAGCACCAGTAGCCGTTCCCGGCCGGCGGTGCGCAGCAGTTCGGGGGTGAGCTGCTGGTTGCCGCGGCCGAGCAGGAAGCCCTGGCCGCCGATCGGGGAGAGGGCGATGTAGGGGGTGGCGGGCAGGGTGCGCAGCTGGTCGGCCCGGGCGTCGTGGATCAGTACCCGGGCGGGGGTGGCGAGGCCGTCGGCGCGGTCGGGGCCGAGCGCGCCGTCGGGGCCGAGCCGCAGCAGGTCGACGCCGGTCAGGCTGGCGCCCGGCGCCCCGAGTGCGGTGGCCACCGCGTAGGTGGTGCTGCCGGGCCCGAGGAGCAGCAGCCCGCCGGGGCCGACCCGTTCGGCGACCTCGGCGGCGATGCCGGCCGGCGTTCCCGGATCGGGTCCGGAGCTGCCGGTTTTGCGCTGCTGCACCCGGGCGGGCAGCACCGGGACGGTCAGCCGGCCGTACAGTCGGGCGGAGACCCGGCCGGCCCGCAGCGCGCCCTCGTCCCGGTCCACCACCTCGGCGGCCGTCAGTCGCACGCCCCGGCCGGCCGCCCAGGCGGCCGCGACCTCGGCGGCGGCCCGGGGGTGGACGGCGAACACCGCGGAGTGCATCTTGACGCCGGCCGGGATGCCGAGCACCGGCAGGCAGGGCTCGGGCCCGAGTGCGTCGAGCACGTCGCGGGCGGTGCCGTCGCCGCCGCAGAACAGCAGCAGCCCGGCGCCGGCCGCGACCAGGGCGCGCACCGCCGCTCGGGTGTCGGCGGCGGTGGTGTCCGCCCCGGCGGGCCGGTGGACGACCCGCGCGGGCCGGCCGGCCACGCGGGCGGACTCGGCGCCCATCGTGCCGTCGGCGGTGATCAGCTCCACGTCCGAGGGGAGGTGGCGAAGCGTCAGTGCGGCCCGGGCGACGGCCTGCGGGCGGGCCCCGAGCGCCAGGGCCCGCCGCTGGACCTCGGCGCCGTCGCTGCCCTTGAGGCCGACCCGGCCGCCGAGGCCGGCCACCGGGTTGACCACGAGCCCGATCCGGGCGCTCGGGGCGGGCGTCACGGCTGCTCGCCGAGGACCTTGCGGCGGTAGGCGCGCCAGCTGACCGACCAGACCGCCGGGTCGTCCAGGGGCTCGTGCCGGATCCGGTGCACGGTGGAGTTGTGCGGCGCGGTGCGGACGGTCTGAGGGTCCTCGTACGCCTCGCGGGCGACCTCGGCGAGGATCGCCGCGTACTCGTCCAGGTCGGCCCGGGAGTAGGACTCGGTGGGCTCCAGCGTCATCGGCTCGGGGACGACGTACGGGTGGTGGCTGGTCCAGTAGTGGGTGCCGAAGTCGGCGGCCCGGTAGCCGAGGTCCTCGCTGTGCAGGCCGGTGTCCTCGTTGAGCTGCTGCCAGCTGTAGCGGACCTGCTCGACCCGGGGGCGGCCCTCGGCGTAGGGGACGGAGACTCCGCGGATCTGCTTCACCAGGTGCAGCAGGTAGTTGTTGTTGAGCACGGCGGTCTCGGCGGCCTCGCGCAGCCCCTCGGCGCCCAGCGCCGTGATCCAGGCGTAGGCGCGTACCAGGTTCGGCACGACGCCCAGGTACGGGCGGATCTTGCCGACCGAGTCGGGCCGGTCGTCGTCCAGGACGTACCGTTCGCCGTCGAACTCGACGGTGGGGCGCGGCAGGTAGGGCGCCAGTTCGGCGGTGACGCCGCAGGCGCCGGCTGCCGGGCCACCGCAGGCGTGCGGGGTGGAGAAGGTCTTGTGCAGGTTGAAGTGGCACAGGTCGAAGCCGGCCTCGCGGGCCCGGGTGATGCCGAGGATGCCGTTGGCGTTGGCCTGGTCGTAGGCGCACAGGCCGCCGGCCTCGTGGACGATCCGGACGAACTCGGTGATCCGCGGGTTGTAGATGCCGGTGTCCTCGGGGTTGGTGATGAGCAGCGCGGCGGTGCGCGGGCCGACGGCGGCGCGCAGTGCCTCGATGTCGGGGTAGCCGTCGGCGTCCGGGTGCAGGGTGATCACCCTGAAGCCGGCGGTCTTGGCGCAGGCGGCGTTGGAGGGGTGGGAGAAGGCGGTGGTGATGACCTCGTCGCGCTGCTCCAGCTCGCCGCGCGCGGCGTGGTGGGCGCGGATCACCGAGACGTTGGTCCAGATCGCCGCCGAGCCCGCGCCGGGCTGGAGGCTGACCCGGTCCATGCCGGAGATCTCCTTGAGCAACTGCTCCAGCCGGTGGACGAGTTCGAGCACGCCCTGGACGGTCGAGGCGTCCTGCGCCGGGTGCAGGGAGGCGATCCGGGGGTCGCGGACGAAGGTGTCGTTGACCTTGGGGCTGTACTTCATGGTGCAGGTGCCCTGGCCGACGTCCACGTTGAGGTCGGCGCCGAGGTTCTCCTGGGAGAGCCGCAGGTAGTGCCGGAGCACCTGCTGCTGGCCGAGTTCGGGCAGGGCGGGCGGCGCGCTGCGGCGCAGCGCGGCGGGCAGCCGCTCGGCCGGGTCTCCGACGGCGGCGGTGACGGCGGGCTCGGGCAGCGGGGGCAGGACGCCGCGCTCGCCGGGGGCGCCCAGTTCGAAGACGAGCTTCTCGTCCCAGCGGGCCTGGTGGAAACGGCGCAGGGCGGGTTTGGGGGCGATCCGGGGGTCCACGGGGCCATTAGCCTGATGGTTCGTCACTTCACGATCTCCTCAAGTGCGTCGGCGAGGCGGTCGATGTCGGCCCGGGTGTGCAGCTCGGTCACGCAGTAGCGGCCCTCGTCGGCTCCGGCCGGGGTGCCGCCGTGCAGGCCGAGCGCGAGCAGCGCCTCGGCGATCTCGGCGGCGCTGCGCTCGCCGGTGTAGCGGACGGTGAAATCGGCGAAGTGCACGGCCTCCGGGTCCGGCAGTTCCACGCCGGGGACGCGGGCGAGGCGCTGCCGGGCGTAGGCGGTGTTGGCGAGGATCGTCCCGCCGATCTCGCGCATGCCGTGCGGGCCCATCAGTGCGAGGTAGACCCCGGCGGCGATGCCGTGCAGGGCGGCGGCGGTACCGACCCACTCCTTGCCCTCCTCGCGCAGAGCGAAGGAGGTGCGCTCGTACGCGACGTCGCCGAACCCGTACTCGCCGGGGACTTCGGTGGGGGCGAGGCCGAACAGTCGGCTCGGGTACTCGGCGACCAGGCGTTCGTCGTCCGGGCTGCCGATGAAGCCCGCGTTGCCGCCGCCGAAGCTGGGGTGGATGCCGAGCGGCTGGAGGTCTCCGCAGGTGAGGTCGGCGCCGAGTTCGGCGGGCGGGGTGAGCACGCCGAGGCTGATCGGGTTGACGTGGACGACAGCCAACGCTCCTGCCTGATGAGCGAGTTCGATGTACCTTGGCAGCTCCTGGTCCACCCGGCCGCAGTGGTCGGTGAGTTGTGCGTAGACGGCGGCCGCGTCGCCCTCGGCCAGCGCGGCCTGCACGGCGGCGGGATCGGCCGGGACGGGCACGAGCTCGTGGACGCCCCGGACGTAGTCGTGGATCCGGGAGAGCCGGTCCGGGTCGATCTCACCGACGAGGACCAGCCGGCGCCGCCCGGTGGCCCGTCCGGCCATCCGAAGTGCGGTGGCGGCGGCCTGGAACCCGTCGTACGTCGGGACGTTGACGACCTCGACGGCCAGCAGCTCGGCCATCAGCGACTGGTACTCCCACAGCGCCTGGAAGCGGCCGTGGTCCTCGTACGGCTCGCCCGCGTAGGCGGTGAGGAACTCGCTGCGGTTGACGATCTCGTCCACCACGGCGGGCACGTGGTGGCGGTAGCAGCCGGCGCCGAGGAAGCTGCGGCCCGGCGGCACGGCGGTGTTGCGGGAGAGCAGATCCTCCATGTGCGCGACCAGCCGGGCCTCGGAGCCGAGCGGTTCGGGCAGCCGCAGTGGGCGGTCCAGCCGGAGGGCGGCGGGGATGTCGGCGTAGAACTCCTCGACGTCCTGGGCGCCGACCGCCGCCAGCATCGCTTTCCTCACCTCCGGGGCGGAGTTGGGGATGTACGGGTGGGTTCGGGGGACGCGTGTGCTCATCGGGGCACCTTCCGCGATTTCAGTCACAAGCCTTGACGGGGTTGTGAATGCTGAGTTCTGTATACAGCATTCGGCATTCACCAGTCGGGAGGCAAGATGTCCGCAGAAACCCGGCACAGAAAACATCCCCAACTCGCCCGTGACCAGGGCGGATCAGCGCCAGGACCGTCCCGCCGCCGCATCCTCTCGGCCGGACTCGCGGGCAGCGCACTGCTGGTGGCCGGCGCCACCGGCTGTGCGACCGGCGGTGCCGGTGGCACCAGCGCCAAGCAGCTCACCGGCAGCCCGGGCGCCGCCCTCGCCGGGAAGGTCACCATCTGGTCCTGGGACGTCGCCGCCAAGGCCATGCAGCGGCTCGGCAAGGTCTTCGAACAGGCCCACCCCGGCACCACCATCGAGGTGGTGGACATCGGCTACGACAACGCCTACGACAAGATCACCGTCGGGCTCGGCGCCGGCAGCGGACTGCCCGACATCCTCACCGTCGAGGGCCACAAACTGCCCACCTACATCGGCAACTTCCCGAACGCCCTGGTCGACCTCACCAGCCGTGCCTTAAACCTCAAGTCCCAGTTCGCGGAAGCCTCCTGGCGCACCGTTACGGACGCCAGAGGCCGGGTCCACGCCCTGCCCTGGGACAGCGGGCCGTGCGCCCTGTTCTACCGGCGCGACCTGTTCCGGCAGGCCGGCATCGACCCGGCCGGCCTCAACACCTGGGACGACTACGTCACCGCCGGCACCACCCTCAAGGCCGCCACCGGCAAGAAGCTGCTCATCCTGGACGCCAAACAGGACAGCCTCTTCGCCATGCTGCTCCAACAGCAGGGCCAGCGCTGGTTCACCGACGGCAAGGTGGCCGTCGCCACCCCCGCCGCCGAACGCGCGCTCACCCTGCTGAAGCAGCTCGTCGACCGCGACCTGGTGGACTTCGAGAACGGCTGGGACGGACTCGTCTCCGGCACCCACGACGGCAAGGCCGCCACCACCCCCACCGCCGCCTGGTGGGACGGCACCCTCACCGCCGAAATGGCCGACCTCAGCGGCAAGTTCGGCGTCGTCCCGCTGCCCGCCTTCACTCCCGGCGGCGTCCGCACCTCCAACACCGGCGGCTCCACCCTGTGTGTCACCGCGCAGAGCAGGAACCCGGAGACGGCCTGGGCCTTCCTCTCCTTCCTGCTCGCCGACAAGGCCAACCAGGCCTCGATGATGCAGCACGAGGGCCTCTTCCCCGCCTACCTCCCCGCCCTGGACGACCCGTACTTCCAGCAGCCCGCCCCCTATTACGGCGGCCAGCCGACCATGCAGATGTTCGCCGGGCTCACCCGCGGCATCCCCACCGTCGAGCTCACCGCGGACGACTCCAAGGCCGGCGACATCGTCACCACCGCCGTCAACCAGGTCCTGCACAACGGCGCCGACCCGGGCACCGTGCTGCGCTCCGCCGCCCGCCAGATCGCCACCGCGACCGGCCGCCAAACGGTCGCGTAGGGGCGGGCCCGATGACCAGCAGCCTCCCGGCCTCCCTGCGCAAAGCGGCGGCCCCGAGCCAGGCCGCCCCCGCCCGCCGCCGGCGCTCCCCACGCACCGCCGCCTGGCTGTTCGCCGGGCCCACCACCGTCCTCTTCGTCGCCTTCTTCGCCTACCCGCTCGGCGCCAGCCTCTACCAGAGCTTCACCGCCCGCCGCGACGGCGCCGACGTCTGGGTCGGCCTGGACCAGTACCGACGGATGTTCGACGACCCCGCCTTCCTGCACTCCCTGGTCAACACCGGCATGATCCTCGCCGTCCAGGTGCCCGTGATGATCGGCCTCGCCCTGGTGCTGGCCGTCCTGCTCAACCAGTCCTGGCTGCGGTTCCGATCCGGCTGGCGGGCGGTGTTCTTCCTGCCCGCGATCACCACCCTGGTCGCCTACGCCGTGGTCTTCCAGGTCCTGCTGCGCACCGACGGCGGCCTCGCCAACCAGTTCCTCCACGCCCTCGGCTTCGGCCCGGTCGACTGGCTCAACTCGCCCACCTGGGCCAGGATCTCGCTGATCGGCTCGGTCACCTGGCGATGGACCGGCTACAACGCGGTGATCCTGCTGGCCGGACTCCACGCGATCGGCCGCGACCAGTACGAGGCCGCCGCCCTCGACGGCGCCGGCACCGTGCGCACCTACACCAGCGTGATCCTGCCGCAGCTGCGCCCGGTGGTGCTGTTCTGCGTCATCACCTCCACCATCGGCACCCTGCAACTCTTCGACGAGAACTACGTGCTGACCCGAGGCGGCCCCGGCGACGCCACGCTCACCCCGGTGGTCTACCTCTACAAGGTCGGCTTCCAGCAGCTCGACTTCGGCTACGCGGCCGCCATCGCCTGGGTGGTCGTGCTGATCATCGCGGCGGTCTCACTGCTGCAGTTCCGGCTCTACGGAAGGGAACGCCGCCGATGATCAGCACCTCGCCGGAAAGCCGGCCCGCCCGGCTCGGCCGCACCCCGCTGCCCGCCCGGCTCGGCCGCATCGCCGTCCTCGCCGTTCTCACCCTCGGCGCCGTGCTCAGCCTGGTGCCCTTCGCCTGGATGCTGATCGCCAGCACCCACAGCAGCTCCGAACTGTTCCACTCCCCACCGCCGTTCCTGCCCGGCGGCAACCTGCTGCGCAACCTGGTGCACCTCCAGGAGACCATCGGCTTCGGCCGGGTGCTGCTCAACAGCCTCGGGATCGCCGTCGTCTACACCGTGCTGAGCGCGCTGCTGTCCGCGATGTGCGGCTACGGGCTGGCCAAGTACCGCTTCCGCGGCCGCGGGCTGCTGCTCGGCCTGGTGCTGGCGACCATGATGATCCCCCTGCAGGTGCTGCTGGTCCCGCTGTTCCAGATGATGGCCAGCCTCGGCTGGATCGACAGCTACCAGGCCGTGATCGTGCCGTTCCTGGCCAACTCCTTCGGCATCCTGCTGATGCGCCAGGGCTTCCTGGACTTCCCCGACGAGCTGCTGGAGTCGGCCCGGATCGACGGCTCCGGCGAGCTGCGCACCTTCTACCAGGTCGTGCTGCCGTGCGTGCGGCCGCAGCTGGGCGCACTGGTCATCTTCACCTTCATGGGTCAGTGGAACAGCTTCATCTGGCCGCTGCTGATGCTCAACACCGAGGACAAGTACACCGTGCCGGTCGCGCTGAACACACTGACCGGACTGACCCACGTCGACTACTCCGGCCTGATGCTCGGCTCCTTCCTGGCCACGCTCCCGCTGATGGTGCTCTTCCTGGTCTTCCAGCGGCAGTTCGTGGCTGGCCTGCTGGGCGGGGCGCTGAAGGGATGACCCCCGAATGACCCCCCGTAGGAACCACCTCACCCGGGTGCCCGGCCTGCTGTACGGCGGGGACTGGAACCCCGAGCAGTGGCCCGAGCAGGTGTGGGCCGAGGACGTGAAGCTGATGGCCGAGGCCGGGGTCAACCTGGTCACCGTCGGCGTCTTCTCCTGGGCGCGACTCCAACCGGACCCCGACAGCTGGGAGTTCGGCTGGCTGGACCGCCTGCTCGACCTGGTCCACCGACACGGCATCGCCGTCGACCTGGCCACCGCCACCGCCTCCCCGCCAGCCTGGCTGGTGCGCGCCCACCCCGAGCTGCTGCCGGTCACCGCCGACGGGGTGCGGCTGGAGTTCGGCTCGCGCCAGCACTACTGCCCCTCCTCGCCCGCCTACCGGGACGCCGCCGTCCGGCTCACCCGGGCGCTCGCCGAGCGCTACCGCGACCACCCCGCGCTCGCCCTGTGGCACATCCACAACGAGTACGGCGACCACGTCCAGGAGTGCTTCTGCCCCGCCTCGGCCGCCGACTTCCGCCGATGGCTGTGCGAACGGCACGGCACCATCGAGGAGTTGAACCGCTCCTGGGGCACCGCCTTCTGGTCCCAGCACTACAACTCCTTCGAGCAGATCGAGCCGCCGCGCACCGCGCCCGGCCCGGTCAACCCGACGCAGCTGCTGGACTGGCGCCGGTTCTGCTCGGACGCCCTGCTCGGCCTCCACCGTGCCGAGAAGGCCGTGCTGGACGAGGTCTCGCCCGGTGTCCCGGTCACCACCAACTTCATGTCGATGCTCAAGGCACTGGACTACTGGGAGTGGAGCCGGCACGAGGACTTCGTCTCCGACGACGCCTACCCGGACCCGGCCGACCCGCGCGCCCACGTCAACGCCGCGATGAACTACGATCTGATGCGCTCGCTCAAGGGCGGCCGCCCCTGGCTGCTGATGGAACAGGCCCCCTCCGCGGTCAGCTGGCGGCCGGTCAACGTGCCCAAGCACCCGGGCCTCTACCGCCTCTGGTCGCTCCAGGCACTGGCCCGCGGCGCCGACGGGGTGCTGCACTTCCAGTGGCGCGCCTCGGTGGCCGGAGCCGAGAAGTTCCACAGCGCGATGCTCCCGCACCGGGGCACCGCCTCGCGGGGCTGGCAGGAGACCGTCCGCTTCGGCGCCGAACTGCGCCGGCTCGGCGAGATCGCGGGCAGCCGGCTGCGCGGGCGGGCCGCCGTCCTGCTCGACTGGGACAGCTGGTGGGCGCTGGAACTGGACGACCACCCCTCCGCCCGGATGCGCTGGCCCGACCTGCTCCGCCCCTGGTACGCGGCGCTGTACGAGCGCGGCGTCACCGTCGACTTCGTCCCGCCCACCGCCGAGCTCGACGGCTACCCGCTGGTGCTCGCCCCCAACCTCTACCTGCTCGACACGGCCACCGCCGACCGGCTCACGGCCTACGTGCGGGACGGCGGCCGGCTGGTCTGCGGCCCGTTCAGCGGCATCACCGACCGCCACGACCACATCCACCCCGGCGGCCACCCCGGCCCGCTGCGCGAGCTGCTCGGGATCGTGGTGGACGAGCACTGGCCGATCCCGGACGGCGCGAGCACCGTCGTACGGCTGGACGGCGCGGAGCCGCACACCGAGCTGCACGCCGAGCGCTGGAGCGAATGGATCGAGACCGAGGCCGCCGAGACCGTCGCCCACTACGACTCCGGCGCGCTGGCAGGCCTCCCGGCCGTCACCCGCAACCGCCTGGGCACCGGCAGCGCCTGGTACCTGAGCTGCCACCTCGGCGCGGGCCCCGGCCCGGTGCTCGACCTGGCGCTCGCCGAGGCCGGGGCGGGCGCCGAACTGCCGGACCTCCCGGCGGGCGTCGAGGCCACCCGCCGGCACGCCGATGACGGCACCGGCTACCTCTTCCTGCTCAACCACGCCCCGCACGAGCTGCGAGTCCCGCTCCCCACACCCGGCACCGACCTGCTCACCGGCACCGAGGCCGCCGGAGCCGTCACCCTCGCGCCGCTCGGCGCCGCCGTCATCCGTCTCCCCGCCGCCCAGGAGCGCCCGTGAACCCGCTGACCCGCCGCCACGTCCTGGTCGGCTCTGCCGCCCTCGCCGCGGCCGGCACCCTCGCAGGCGCCTGCGCCGCCCACGCGGACACCCCCGTCGCGGACGCCTGGCCGGAGGACCGCTACGCCGACGTCCTCGACCTGCACGGCACCCCCGCCCAGGCCTACCCCGGCGACGCACGCGGCAACAACCCGATCAACGTCTTCGCCGACCTCGGCGCCTGGCACGCCTACGCCCTGCCCCGCCCCACCGACCAGCCCGGCGGCTTCACCGGCCCGCTGTACATCGCCCAGGAGTACCCCTGGTGGCTCAGCGACGGCCTGAGCCGCCTCCAGCTCACCGAACAGGGCCGCCCCCTGGGCCTCACCGCCGGCGCACCCACCCGCAGCAGCTCGCTGCCCGGCCTGCTGCGGCTGTCCCACGACCTCGGCGGCGGCCTCGCCCTCACCCTGGAACTGCGCTTCGCCGGCAACCGCACCGCCCTGCTCCGGGCCCGGCTGGCCAACACCGGCCCGGCCGTCCGGACCCTGGCCGTCGCCTGGGCCGGCCGACTGCTGCGCCCCGCCACCGGCCCGCAGCACGACGCGCCGAAGCTGGTCGCCGCCGAACGCGGCCCGGAGGTGCGCTTCGCCAGGGTCCGGCAGACCTGGGACTACCTCACCGACGGCACCGAGCGCTTCGCCGTGCGCCACGCGCGGCCCGTCCGGGTCGTCCTGAGCGCCGACGGCGACGGCCACCGCACCGAACTCGCCGAGCCGGTACGGCTGGCGCCGGGGGAGACCCGCAGCCTGGACTGGACCGAGAGCTACACCTTCACCGAGGCCGAGTACACCCGGGCCGCCGCCGAGTCCGACGCCGCGCTGCGCACCCCGGAGCGGGTCGCGGCGCAGGGCACCGCCCGGTGGCACGGGTACCTCACCCGGGCCACCGAGGGCGTCCCGGCCGCCCGCCGCCGCACGGCCGCCAAGTGCGTGCAGACCCTGGTCACCAACTGGCGCAGCCCGGCCGGGCGTATCCGGCACGACGCCGTCACCCCCACGCTGTCCTACAAGTGGTTCAGCGGGGTCTGGGCGTGGGACACCTGGAAGCAGGCCGTCGGCACCGCCGCCTTCGCGCCCGGCCTGGCCGCCGACCAGATCCGGGCGGTGTTCGACCACCAGACGCCGTTCGATCACCGGACGGGGGTCGGCTCCGTCGACCGCCCGCAGGACGCCGGAATGGTCCCCGACTGCGTTTTCTACAACGACCCTGGCACCGGCGGCGGGAACTGGAACGAGCGCAACTCCAAGCCCCCGCTGGCCTCCTGGGCGGTCTGGGAGGTCTACCGGCGCAGCGGCGACCGGGCCTTCCTGCGGGAGATGCTGCCCCGGCTGACCGCCTACCAGGACTGGTGGTACCGCACCCGGGACCACCTCGGCGAGGGCCTGTGCGAGTACGGTGCCACCGTGGACCCGGCCAACGCCACCGCCGAGGACTGCCGGGAGGCGGCGGCCTGGGAGTCCGGGATGGACAACGCCCCGCGCTTCGACGCCGCGACCGTGGTCCCCAACCGGGACGCGAACGGGACGCTGCTCGGCTGGTCGCTCGACCAGCGCTCGGTCGACCTCAACGCCTACCTGGCCGCCGACCACCGCCACCTGGCGCTGATCGCCGCCGAACTGGGCGACCGGCCCGCCGCCGAACGGCTTCGCGCCCGCGGTGACCGGATCGACGCCGCCGTACGCGACACCATGTACGACCCGGCCACCGGCTGGTTCCACGACACCGACCTGGCCACCGGCGCCCGCCTCACCGCCCGCGGCCGCGGCATCGAGGGCGCGATCCCGCTCTGGTCCGGCACCGCCACCGCCGCCCAGGCCCGTGCCGTTCGCCGGCTGCTGCTCGACCCGGCCGAGTTCGGCACCGCCATGCCGTTCCCGACCGTGGCCCGCAGCTCGCCGTCCTTCGACCCGGCCGGCTACTGGCGGGGCCTGGCCTGGCTCGACCAGACCTACTTCGCCGTCGAGGGCCTGCGCCGCTACGGCTGGGAGCAGGACGCCCGGCGGACGGTCGAGCGGCTGCTGGCCACCGCCGCCGGGCTGGCCGGGGACGGCCCGGTGCGGGAGAACTACGACCCGTTGACGGGGGAGGGACGCAACGCGACCAACTTCAGCTGGTCGGCGGCGCTGCTGCTGCCGCTGCTGCGCAGCTGAGCGACTTTGGCTCCGGGCCGCCCGACCAGGCATGATCGGGGCATGGTCGAACGAGTCATTGCAGCGTGTGACGGAGCAGCCAAGGGCAACCCCGGTCCGGCGGGCTGGGCCTACGTGGTCGCGGACGCCGCCGGGGCGCCCCAGCGCTGGCAGGCCGGCGCGCTCGGGCACAGCACCAACAACGTGGGCGAGCTGACGGCGCTGCGGCAGCTGCTGGCCGCGACGGACCCGGCGGTGCCGTTGGAGGTGCGGCTGGACAGCACCTACACCCGCGACTCGGTGACCAAGTGGCTGAAGGGCTGGAAGCGCAACGGCTGGAAGACGGCGGCCGGCAAGCCGGTGGCCAACCAGGAGCTCATCCAGGCGATCGACGCCCTGCTGGAGGGCCGGGACGTCACCTTCGTGTACGTGCCGGCCCACCAGGTGGACGGCGACCCGCTGAACGCCATCGCCGACAAGGCGGCCAGCGACGCCGCCCGCACCCAGCAGGACGCCTCCGGCACCGCCGCCGACCTGCCGGTCCCCGAGCCGGCCGCCGCCACGAAGGCCCCCAAGGCGCGCACCACCCGGCCCGCCGCCACCGGAACGGGCGGCACCGCCAAGCGGAGCGGTGGCTCGCGCACCCTGAACGCCCGCTTCCCCGGTACCTGCCCGTGCAGCCGCCCGTACGCCAAGGGCGACAAGATCACCAAGGTCGGCAGCTCCTGGGGCCACCCGGAGTGCGCCGCCGCCCACGCCTGACGACGGGCACGTCGGGTACGTCCGGGTACGCCGACGCCGCCGCGCGGCCGGTGACCGGGCCCCCGGCGCGGGCCGGGAACGCGCGAGCGGCCGACCGCGGGCATGCGGTCGGCCGCTCACAGGTGGAGGTCAGGCCTTGGGCGGCGTGGCCGCCAGGGCGATCTCCTTGATGTCCTCGAAGGACAGCCCCGCCTTGTTGAAAGCGAGCGCCTCGGTCTCCGTGATGCCGAGCCCGGCGAGTTCCTTGAGCTGGGGGTCGTTCAGCGGCAGGACGGTCGGGACCGTGATCCCGCCCATGTCTTCGGGGTCGAAGCCGCCCGCGCCGCCCGAGGTGGCCAGGCCGAGTACCGCGTCCATCAGCTGGTCGTTGGTCAACTTGACCGCGTCGGACGGCGCCTGGACGTTCGGGGCCGTCTGGTTGAAGGCGAGCTTCACCGGGAAGTTGACGCCCGGCTCCACCTTGTCCGCCAGCTGGGCGAGGTCGAAGGTGGCGGAGGAGAAGTCGCCGTTCTTCAGGTAGAGGTCGACACCGATCCGGCGGTCCGGCACGTCGCTCGGGGCCTGGTCCGGGAACTGCCCGAGCTGCTTCGGGAACTTGGCGGACAGCGGCTTGACGGCCTTGTACATCTCGTCCACCAGCTGCCGGGCCGGGGCGCTGATCCAGAGGTGCTCGGTGCCGTCCTTCTTGCCCTTGTCCTCGTACGTGACGGTGCGGCCGAGCACGTCCTTGATCGAGTTGAGCAGCTGGCCGCCGAGCTCCGGGTCGACGGTGGGCGCGGCGCCCGGGGCGGCCTTCTTGCCGTCGGACTCCTTCGCCTGGTCCGCGAGCGACTGGAGGTCGATGGAGACCCACTTGCCGGCCAGCACGTCCCCGACCGGCTTCAGGTCCTCGGGCAGCTCCTTGCGGAGCTCGTCCACCGAGGACGGGTCCTCGCCGACGAGCTTCACCAGGCCCTTGGCATCGGCGTGCAGGTACCCCGTGCCGTCGACCTGGCGGTACTCCAGCAGCGCGGTGCCGCTGCGGTCGGAGAGCAGGTAGGAGATGCGCACCGACTTGTCGAGCGTCAGGTCGGTGTTCTCGCCGTTCTTGCCGGCGTTCTTGAAGGCCTCGACCTCCTTGAGCGGCTTGTCGGCGGAGATCGCGACCGAGACCGAGAGGCCGGAGATCGCCTTGGCGGTCTTCTCGTCCATCTCGCGGTCGCCGCCCCGGGCGGAGCCGACCAGGCCCTTGCCGCCCTTGTGCTCGCCGGTGTTGGCGAACGCGGCGACCTGCTCGGGGGTGGCAGCGATGGAGAGGGTGAAGCCGGCTGACTTGCCGTCACCGACCTTGTCGAAGGCCTTCGACACCTTCTGTGCGGCGGACAGCTGCTGGACGGTGCCGCAGGCGGTGAGGCCGGTGGCGAGCACGGAGGCGGTGACGGCGACGGGCATCGCCCCACGGGCGGCCTTGCGGATGGCGGTGTTGATGGTACGACTCCTGTTGATCGGGCCCGCTCGGTGGAGCGGACCGTTCCCTCCCCTGCGACGCACAACGCCACAGTGCCTGCACATGTGATCACATTATCGGCAAGGGTTCACCCGAGTTTTTGGCCGGGTCTTTAACCACATCGACCAAAACGATGGCCAAGAGCCGCAAATCTTTTCGGGCAGGCCCCGTCTGGCGGCCCGTCCGGGGCCGGGCACCTGCTGCAACCTGGCTACGCGTACGGCGACGAGTCCGAGTTCGGGCTCGACCTGATCCTCGACGGGCTGGAACTACGGGCCGCCGCCCGACCGGCACGGCGTGAGGGCCCGCGCCACCTCCTCTGCCGACGGCGAAGACCGGCCCAACCGGGGCCCGGCCGGCACTACTGTCCCGTCCCATGACGATGGTCACGACACGCACGGTCGAGTACCCGGCCGACGGACTGACGATGATCGGGCACCTCGCGCTGCCCGCCGGTACCGGCCGCCGGCCCGCGGTCCTGATCGGCCCCGAGGGGCCGGGCCTGAACGACTTCCAGCGCCGCCGAGCCGACGCCCTCGCCGAACTGGGGTACGTGGCCCTGGCCTTCGACCTCCACGGCGGACGCTGGTTCACCGACCCGCAGGAGATGCTGGCACGCGTGATGCCGCTGCTCGCCGACCCCGACCGGATGCGGGGCATCGGCCGTGCGGCACTCGACGTGCTGCGCGCCGAACCCCGGACCGACCCCGACCGGATCGCCGCCATCGGCTACGGCACCGGGGGCGCGATCGCGCTGGAACTCGGACGCGCCGGCGTCGACCTCCGGGCGATCGGGACGGTCAACGCGCTCACCACGGGCCGACCGGGTGAGGCGGCGCGCATCCGCTGCCCCGTGTGGGCCGGGGTCGGCTCGGAGGACCCGATCATGCCCGCCGCGCAACGGGACGCCTTCGCCGCCGAGATGCAGGCCGCAGGTGTCGACTGGCGCCTCGTGGTCTACGGCGGAGCCCGGCACGCCTTCCACCACCCGCCGGTCGACCACACCGTCCTCCCCGGCGTCGGCCACCACCCGCTGCACGCCGAGCGGGCCTGGCGCGACATCCTCGCCCTGCTCGCCGAGTGCCTGCCCGTCACGCAGGGGCCGGGGCTTCGCTGACGACCGTCCTCGACACCGGAGCGCCTCCGGTGAATCGGCACATCCTCACCGCCGGCTCCTGCCAGGAGCCCGGCGGGGTCGAAGGGCGACCCTGGCGCTTGAGGCGTGGGTCCCATTCCTCGGCGAGCAGGCCGAGGTCGTTGCGCAGTGCCAGCAGCCGGTCGAACAGTTCGCGGGCCTCCTGTACCCGGCCGATCATGGCGAGGTCGTCGGCCAGCCAGAACGAGCAGGCCAGGAAGGCGCCTTCGTGGCCGGAGAGGCCGTCCACGTTCTCGACGTGGTCGCCGGACGTGTCGTCGTGGGTGGGGTAGCGCAGCACGAAGCCGTCCTCGGTGGACAGTTCGCGCTGGATCGCCTCGATGGTGCCGATCAGAAGCCGTGCTCGTCGGTCCCGAGCAGGCCGGCGAAGACCGCCGGGGAGTCGAAGCGGGGCAGGCACAGCCAGTCGACCGAGCCGTCCCGGCCGACCAGGGCGGCGGTCTGCATGTCGCCGGTCAGCGCGTAGTCCTCGATGCGGGCGGGCACGGGCGTTCTCCAGGATGGTTCGGAAGGGACGGGAAGCGAGCGGGGCCGGGCTAGCCCTTGGAGGAGCCCGAGTTGGCGCCGCGCACGAAGTGCCGCTGGAAGAGGAAGAACAGCACGGCCACCGGGACGGTGGAGACGAGCGCCGCCGCCAGCTTGAGCGGGTACTGGGTGCCGGAGCCGAGGCCGCCGGCGACGAAGTGCGCGAGGCCGGTGGTCAGGGTGTCGTGGTCGCTGGACTGGGTGGAGACCAGGAAGTGGGTGAACTCGTTCCAGGACCCCTGGAAGGAGAGCACTGTGAGGGTGATCAGCGAGGGCCGTGACATCGGCAGCACGACCGACCAGAAGATCCGGAAGGTCCCGGCGCCGTCGATCCGCGCGGCCTCCTCGATCTCGCGCGGCACCGACTCGAAGAACTGCTTCATGATGAAGATCCCGGCGGCGTCGACCAGCAGCGGCAGGACCATTCCGCTGTAGGTGTCGAACATGCCGAAGCTCTTCAGCACCAGGAACTTCGGGATCAGCAGCACCACACCGGGCACCGCCATCACGGCCAGCACGAAGGCGAACAGCAGCCGGCGCCCGGGAAACCTGATCCGGGCCAGCGCGTAGCCCGCCATCGAGTCGAACAGCACCCGGCCGGCCGTGACCAGGACCGTCACCACCACGCTGTTGCCCAGCCAGCGTGGGAACGGGACGTTCTCCACGTCGTCGGCCAGGCCGAACAGCCGCCGGTAGGAGGCGAGGGTGGCGCCGTCCGGCAGCAGGGACATCGGGTGGGCGGCCGCGTCCGGGTCGGTCTTGAAGCTGTTCGCCAGCTGCAGCAGGAACGGCAGCAGGTAGAGCAGCGCGAAGCCGGCCAGGGCCGCGTAGCCGAGGTACCGCAGCGGTCGGGGGAAGCGGCCGAGGACCGGCCGGTCCTCGGCCCGCGGGGTGTCAGTGCGCGGCACGGCGGGCTCCCTTCCGGCCGCCTCGCGGCTTGCCGTCCCGTTCCCGCAGCACCCACCGCTGGGCGGCGGTGAGCAGCAGGATCAGGCCGAGCAGGACGAACGCGATGGCGGCGCCCTGCCCGTAGTCGGCGTTGTCGAAGCCGGCCGAGTAGGACAGGTAGGCGGGGGTGAGGGTGGTGTTGCCGGGGGCGCCCTTGCCCATCACGTACACCTGGTCGAAGACCTGCCAGGTGGAGATCAGGCCGAGGGTGAGGACCAGGAAGAGGACCGGCCGCAGCGCGGGCAGCGTGACGTGGCGCAGCAGTTGGCGGCGGTTGACGCCGTCCAGCGCGGCGGCCTCCTCCACTTCGCGCGGGATGTCCTGGAGAGCGGCGAGGAAGATCAGCATGAAGGTGCCGGAGGTGGTCCAGACCGCCATCAGGATCAGGGTGCACATCGCGACCGAGGGCCCGGCGAACCACTCGGACCAGGACAGTCCGAGCGGGCCGCCCGCGCCGGGCGCCGGCTGGTCGACGCCGAACCAGCCGAGCACCAGCCAGACCAGGCCGCGCGGGTCGGCGAACCAGTTCGGTCCCTGGACGCCGAGCCAGCCGAGCATCCGGTTGACGGCGCCGCTGCCCTGGAAGAGGAACAGGAAGACCGTCGAGACGGCGATCGAGCTGGTGACGGACGGGAAGTAGAACACCGTGCGCAGGGCGCTGCGGCCGCGCAGCATCCGCTGGTTGACGGCGATGGCGAGGAAGAGTGCCAGCACCGTCTGGAGCGGGACGGTCAGCAGGACGTAGTACAGGGTGTTGCGCATCGAGGTGGCGAAGAGCGTACGGTCCAGGCCGTCCTCGGCGAACAGCCGCCGGTAGTTGTCCAGGCCGACGAAGTCCGCGTTGCCGCTGAACGGGTTGGACTGCCCGTCCCAGTGCAGCAGGCTGACCCACAGGGCCATCGCGATGGGCAGGACCATGAAGAGGCCGAGGACGAGGACCATGGGGCCGGTGAACAGCCAGCCCCATGCTCCCTCGCGCAGGCCGCGCCCGGTCCGGGCGCGGGCCGTGCGTATGGTGCGCTTACTTGCCATTCTTCAGGGCCTGCTCGCCGTTGCGCTGGAGGGTGCCCAGGATGGCCGCCGGGTCGCCGGTCTTCAGCGACTGGAGGTCGGTGTTGAACTGGGTGAGCACCTGGTTGAAGCCGGCGATGGTGACCGGCGCCTGGGAGGTGGCGACGCCGTCCACCCAGGCCTTGGACTCCGGGTACTTCTCGGCGTACGTGGCGAGCGCGCTGGTGCGCGAGGGCATCACGCCGAAGGCCTTGGAGAACTCCAGCTGCTGGTCGGCCGAGGTCAGGTGCTTGACCAGGTCCACGCCGGCGGCCTGGTGCCGGCTCTTGGCGGCGATGCCCCAGCAGTTGCTGAAGGCCAGGGTGCCGGGGCCGGCCGGGCCGGCGGGCAGCGGGAGCACCTTGTACGCGACGTTCGGGTAGTCCTTGGCCATCGCGCCCTGGAGCCAGTTGCCCTCGATGGTCATCGCGGCCTTGCCCTTGCCGAGCGCCTCGCCGCCCCAGCCGGCGTCCACCTCGGCGACGTACTTGGCCGAGCCGGCCTTCATCATGGACTGGAGGTACTCCAGCGCCTGCTTGTTGGCCGGGCTGTCGGCGGTCATCGCGTTCTGCTCCGGGTTGGTGATCCAGCCACCGGCCTCCTTCAGCAGGGCGCCGAGCCGCTGGTAGTCGGGGGCGGTGACCAGGCCGGTGACGCCGTCCTTGGTGAGCTTGGCGGCGTCGTCGGAGAGCTGCTGCCAGGTGGTCGGGTAGTCGGCCTCGGTCAGGCCGGCCTGCTGCCACATGGCGGTGTTGATCGCCAGGCCCAGGGTGGAGCTGTCCTTGGGCAGGCAGGTGAGCTTGCCGTCGTGGCTGAAGGCCTTGCGCAGCTGCTCGGAGAAGTCCGCGGCGTCCGGGACCTGGTCGCCGTAGGCGTACAGCGAGCCGCCCTTGGCGTAGTTCGCGAACTGGTCGGAGTTGACGTAGAAGAGGTCCGGCGGGTTGCCGCCGGCGAAGGCCTGGCCGAGCTGCTGGTTGATGTTGCTGGCGATCTGCACCGTGACGGTGTTTCCGGTCTTCTGTGCCCAGGCGGCGGTGGCCGCCTTGACCGCGGCGGTCTCGGCCTCGCCGGAGGTGGCGATGAGCACCGTCAGGTCCTGGCTGCCGCCGGAGGCCTGCTTGGCCGTCGAGTCGCCGAAGCCGCCGGAGGAGGAGCAGCCGGTGACGGCGCCGAGGGCGACGGCCGCGCAGACGGCGGCCGCGGCGAGGGTGCGGGAGGTGGCCATGCGGGATCTCCTTGCGAGGGTGGGTGGGGGTGGGCGGAGATGGCTCGGGGAGGGGTCACACGCTTTCGCGTAGGACCAACTCGGGTTCCAGCAGGACGTGTTCGGTCGGGCGCTGCCGGTCGCCGAGCCGTTCCAGCAGCAGCCGCATGCAGGCGCGGCCGACCGCGTCGAGCGGTTGGGCGAGGCTGGACAGGGACGGGAACAGCAGTGGGGCGATCGGCGAGTCGTCGAAGCCGATGACGGCGGCGTCCGGGCCGGGCATGCGGCCGGCCCGGCGCAGTGCCTGGTACCAGCCGAGTGCCAGGGTGTCGCTGGCGGCCACGACCGCGGTGGCGCCGGCCGCCAGCAGCCGCTCGGCGGCCTCGGCGGCGCGTTCCGGGTCGTCCGGGCTCTCGGCCCGGCGGCCCCGGGTGGGCAGTCCGAGGTCGCGCATCGCGTTCTGCCAGCCGCGGGCGCGGTCGTCGCCGACGCCGGAGCCCTTCGGCCAGCCGAGGAAGCCGATCTTGCGGTGGCCGAGCCCGGCCAGGTGCCGGACGGCGGTGGACGTCCCGGCGGCGCCGTCCACGTCGACCCAGTCGCCGACGTCCCGGCCGGTCCAGGTGCGGCCGAAGGCGACGTACGGGACGCCCTGCTCGTGCAGCCAGCCCTGGCGGCGGTCGCCGCGGTCGGTGCCGCTGAGCACGAAGCCGTCCGCGCCGTGTTCGTCGAGCAGCTGCCGGTAGCTGGTGAGTTCGTCGTCCCCGGGGGCGACGGCGAACAGCACCACCCGGTACCCGGCCCGGTCGGCGGCCTCGGAGAGCGAGTGCAGGAACTGGTCCAGGACCGGGGTCGGGACGCCGGTGCTGCTGGAGCGGATGCCGTAGCCGATCAGCCGGCTGGCCCTGGTCTTCAGCGCCTGCGCGGCCCGGTGGGGCCGGTAACCGAGTTCGTCGATGGCGCGCCTGACCCGCTCCAGCGTCTGCGGGCGCAGCAGTTCGGGCGAGTTGATCGCGTTGGACACCGTCTGACGGCCCACGCCGGCCCGGGCGGCGACCATTTCGAGGGTCACGGCGGACCCTGCCCTGGGCCGGGGCGATGAGTGTGCATGCATGACGGCGATCCTAGGTTCTGTCTTCATTGACAAGATCTTGGAGCGTTCCAATACGGGGTTCCATCATTCCCACCAGGGGGGTTAATGTCTTGGAACGCTCCAACGGCAGAAAGGTTGCGCCCGGGTGGAAGCAACTGTCAAGCCCCCAGCAGAGGATGAAGAGACCATGTCAGCGATTGAGCTGCAGCCGTTCCTGCACGACGCCCGGCTCTCCGTGGCCGCCCCGAGCTTCTGCGCCTCGCGCCCCGACGGCCGGATCGGCGAGGGCGCGGACGGCTTCTACCACGGCGACCGGCGGATCCTCTCCCGCCTGGAGGCGACCGTCGCCGGAGTCCCCAACGCACCCGTCGCCACCGCCGACGGCCCGGACGGCAGCACCACCTTCGTCACCGTGCTGCGCGGCCTCGCCGAACTGACCGCCGACCCCGCCGTCACCCTCGAACGCCGCCGCGAACTGCGGCCCGGCCGCCTGGTCGAACACCTCGCCGTCCGCAACGCCGGCGACCTCACCGCCCGGTTGCGCCTGGACCTGCGCGCCGAGAGCGACTTCGCCGCCATGGACACCGTCAAGGCCGGCCGCACCGGCACCCCCCACACCGCCGAAGCCGAGCCGGACGGGCTGCGCTGGAGTGACGGCCCGCTCACCGCCGTCCTCGCCCTCAGCCCGGCCCCCGACCACCTCGACGCCGCCACCGGCACCCTCGGCTACGACCTGGAACTGGCCCCCGGGCAGTCCTGGCAGGCCGTCCTGGAGTGCACCGCCGAACACCGCGACGGCGACCTCTTCCCCGCCCCGCCCACCGACGCCGCCCCCTGGCACACCCCCGCGGTCACCGGCCGCGAACACGACCTCGGTCACTGGCTCGCCCGCTCCCACCAGGACCTGCGCGGCCTGCTGCTCACCGACCCGCTGAGCCCCGCCGACACCTTCCTCGGCGCCGGCGCGCCCTGGTTCCTCACCCTGTTCGGCCGTGACTCGCTCTGGGCGGCCCGGATGCTGCTCCCGCTCGGGACCGAGCTCGCCGCCGGCACCCTGCGCACCCTCGCCCGCCGCCAGGGCCGCACCGTCGACCCGGCCACCGAGGAGCAGCCCGGCAAGATCCTCCACGAGGTCCGCCGCGAGGAGCAGCACCTCGACACCGGCTCCCACCTGCCGCCCTGCTACTTCGGCACCGCCGACGCCACCCCGCTGTGGCTCGTCCTGCTGCACGACGCCTGGCGCTGGGGCCTGCCCGCCGACCAGGTCGAGGAGCTCCTCCCGCAGGCCGAGGCCGCCCTCGGCTGGCTGGAGCGATACGCCGACGCGGACGGCGACGGCTTCCTGGAGTACCTGGACAGCACCGGCCGCGGCCTGTCCAACCAGGGCTGGAAGGACTCCTCCGACAGCATCCGCTACCGCGACGGGCGGATCGCCGACGCCCCGATCGCGCTCAGCGAGGTCCAGGCGTACGCCCACGAGGCGGCGCTCGCGGCGGCCGACCTCCTGGAGGCCTTCGGCCGCCCCGGCGCCGACCACTGGCGGCAGTGGGCCGAGCGGTTGCGCGAGCGCTTCCGGGCCCACTTCTGGACCGAGGACGAGGACGGCCGCTACCCGGTGGTCGCCCTCGACGGGGCCAAGCGCCGGGTGGACTCGATCGCCTCCAACATGGGCCACCTGCTCGGCACCGGGCTGCTGGACGCCGAGGAGAGCGAACTGGTGGCCCGTCGCCTCACCGCCCCCGGCATGGCCGGCGGCTTCGGCCTGCGCACCCTGGACGCGGCCGCGGCCGGCTTCAACCCGCTCGGCTACCACACCGGTTCGGTCTGGCCGCACGACAGCGCCATCGCCGTCCACGGCCTCGCCCGGGCCGGGCTGCACGAGGCGGCCGCGCCGCTGGCCGCAGGACTGGTACGCGCTGCCGCGGCCTTCGACCACCGGCTGCCCGAGCTGTTCGGCGGCCACCCGCGCGAGCACTACGCCCGGCCCGTCCCGTACCCGGCGTCCTGTCGGCCGCAGGCCTGGGCCGCCGCCTCCGCCGTCGCGGTCCTCCAGTCGGTGCTCGGCCTGGAGGCGGATGCGCCGGGCCGCCGGCTGAAGGTCCGGGCACAGGTGCCGGCCGGGTACGAGTCG
Organism: Kitasatospora sp. NPDC101235; assembly: GCF_044767505.1. Classification (NCBI taxonomy): domain Bacteria; kingdom Bacillati; phylum Actinomycetota; class Actinomycetes; order Kitasatosporales; family Streptomycetaceae; genus Kitasatospora; species Kitasatospora sp. NPDC101235. The sequence goes on along the minus strand of NZ_JBIWNZ010000013.1, from coordinate 7,067 downwards.
CTGCGGATCGACGGGCTGACCGTGGCCGGACTGCCGATCGAGGTGACCACCGACCACACGGGCGCGGTCGACCTGCGGGCGCCGGAGGGTTTCACCGTCACCGTGGTCCGCTGACTGTCAGCCGATTGTCAGCCGACAGTCGGGTCGTGAGGAGTGCTCGGGCCGTTGCTGTGCGGGGGCTGTGAAGCACGGGCGCGGACCGTGTCCGGGGTCCGGGCGGAAGTGGGCCGGGACAGGAGATGCCGCGGGCGGGAGGGAATTCGGTTGCGGCCGTGCTGGGCGGGCGGAAGGCTCCTACCGCTCCCAACATCCCGAGCTCTTCCGAAAATGGACTTCCCGATGAGCAACGTCACAGTCAGCACGCGTTACGGTCAGGTCCGCGGTCACCTCCACGAGGGCGTAGCGTCCTTTCTGGGCATCCCTTACGCGGCACCGCCGTTCGGCGTGAACCGGATGCGTCCGCCCCGGACCCCCGAGCCGTGGAGCGGCGTGCGCGACGCGCTCGTCCACGGCCCGAGCGCACCGCAGCCGGGCTACGCCCCTGCCATGGCCGGCCTTCTCACGGAGGCGGGCCCCCAGGGCGAGGACTGCCTCAACCTCAATGTCTGGACGCCTTCGCCGCACCGGTCCAGCGAAGGGCTACCCGTCATGGTGTGGATCCATGGCGGCGCCTTCCGCAACGGGTCCGGCTCGCTGCCCACCTACGACGGCTCCGTCCTCGCCCGCGACGGCGTCGTCTGCGTCACCCTGAACTACCGGCTGGGCGCGGAGGGCTTCCTCCTGCTGCCCGACGGCACCGCAAACCTCGGTCTCATGGACCAGATCGCCGCGCTGGAGTGGGTGCGCGACAACATCGCCGCGTTCGGCGGCGACCCCGGCAACGTGACCGTCTTCGGGCAGTCGGCCGGAGCGATCAGCATCACCGCGCTCATGGCGATGCCCCGGGCCGAGGGCCTGTTCCGGCGGGCCATCACCCAGAGCGGGGCCGGACATCACGCGCACACGCCCGAGACCGCGCGCCGCATCACCGAACGCCTGGCCGCACTCGTCGGCGCCGAGTGCACCGTTGAAGCCCTCGCCGCCGTCCCATCGCAGGACCTGGCCGCAGCCAACAGCCGACTCGCTCAGGAGATCGCCCGCAGTACCGATCCGGGCCAGTGGGGCGAGTCCGCAGGAGGCGGCACGACCGTTCTGCCTGTGGCCGGGACCGCGACGCTGCCCGAGCGCCCCGTCGACGCCATCGCTGCCGGTGCGGGCCGCGGGCTGGATCTGCTCACGGGCGTCACCGCCGAGGAGTTCCGCCTGTTCCTGGTACCGCTCGGCATGGCCGACCACATCGACGACGGCTTCCTGCACGGCTTCCTCGACGCTCTCGGGCTGGAGCCCGTAACCGCGCGGGCCGTCTACGCCGAGGCCCGACCGCAGGCCAGTGCCGCCGACCTGTTCTCGGCAGTGATGACCGACCACGGCTACCGTCTGCCGGCGGTCCGCATCGCAGAGGCCCGCGCCGCCCACGGCGCGGACACCTACTTCTATGAGTTCACCCAGCCTTCCCCGGCCCTGGACGGCTCCCTCGGCGCCTGCCACATGGCCGAACTCGGCCCCGTCTTCGGGAACCCGCACGACCCGCTGACGGACACGTCAGCCCATCCGCTGCTGTCCGAACGGATACGCGGCGCCTGGACCTCCTTCGCCCACCACGGCCGCCCCACCAGCGGCCACCTGCCACCCTGGCCCGCCTACCTGCCCGGCCGGTCCGTCATGTTCCTGGACGCCACCGCACCCGCCGTCCGTCACGACCCCGCCCGGCCCGAACGACTCCTGTGGGACGGCCTGCGCTGACCGAAACGCCGGAGCCCAGCGCAGGGCCGGCCGGGCTACCCGGGGCGGCGGTGACGGTTCGTCAGGCGTCCGTCAGGCGGGCTGAACGCACACCGGCCCCGGCTCCCGCCCTGGGAGCCGGGGCCGGCCGCGCGCCCCGGCGGCTACCGCTGCCGCAGCACGTAGAAGACGACGTAGATCACGGGGATCAGGACGAGTGCGAGCACCACCCCGACCACCGTGGGCGTCAGCCGGTCCCGGAACTGCTTCTGCGGCTGGACGCGCTGTGCCGGGTCGGTGCTGTGCTTCCACCAGTCGAGGAGCCGCCGGAAGTCCGCCTCGAAGTTCCGGCCGGGGTACATCGTGCTGCTGCTGAGGCCCGGCAGCGAGCGGCGCCGCCCGCCGGCGAGGTGGATCCGGGCCGCGTACGTGGCCGTGCCGTTGCCCTTGGTCTCCCGCACGTCTATCCAGCGCACCTCCTGCCAGGCGTAGGTGCGGCCGCTGCCGAGGCCCCAGTTGACGGTGATCCCGTCGGCGCCGACCCGGCTCCAGGACCGGAGGACCAGGATCCAGGCCGGCACGGCGATCAGGACGGTCCCGGCGAGCAGCAGGGTCATGCCGAAGGCGCCGAGTTTCACGTAGCCGATGACGGTTTCGACGGCGAGGGCGAGCAGTGGCACCGCGAAGGTGGACCAGGACGGGCGGAACAGGTCTTTCCCCCGGAAGATCAGTTCGTTCACCTGGCGGACCCTACGCCCCACCCGCCGGGTCCCGACAGGGGGTTGGCCGACATCCCGGCGGCGGATGTCACGGCAGGTAGTACGTCAGCAGGTCGGCCGTCTGCGGCGGGAACAGCGCCCGGTACGGCTCGTCCTCCCCGCGGACGTACACGTCCGGACGGATGCGGCTCAGCCCCTCGATCCCGTACGGGCCGAAGAGCAGCGCCGCCAGCTGGTCCGGTGCCACGCCCACGCCGCCGCCCGAGCCGGGGCGCTGCATCGTGCCGCCCGTGACCACCTCGCCCAGCCCCTGCGCGCCGACCGGGATGCGGTAGTGCGAGCGGTAGGTGGAGAGCAGCAGTTCGCGGCCGGCGAGGTCCAGTCCGGCGGCGGTGAGGCGCTGCCGGAACAGCGGGCGCAGCCGGTCGAGCAGTGCGGCCGGATCGGGGATGCGGACGTAGTACTGCTCCGCCTCGGGGCGCGGCGTGTGGTCCAGCAGCTCGTGCCAGGCGGTGGCCGGCAGGGTGCCGGGGCGGTCCACCACGTGGAGCTGGGCCTCGGGCGCCAGCGCGGCGACGCCTGCGAGCAGTTCGCGTGCCGCGCGCTCGTCGACGGCGGCCGCCTCGGCGAGGTGGAACTCGCCGTCGTCCACCGGGGTGGTGCGCGCCATGGCCACCGCCTCGCCCGCACGCTCGACCACCCGCAGCGTGGTCGCGTCGTGGGCCAGGAGCCAGCGCCAGCGGGCGGGGGAGTGGCCCATCGCGAGGTCGAACCCGCGCTGCGCCTGGTCCTGGAGCGCGGCCAGGGCGGGCAGGTCCGTGGCCCGGGCGGTGCGCAGGGCGGGCGTGCCCTCGGCGGGCGGGGTGCCGCGCACCGGCCGTGAGACCGGGATGTCGATCGCGTACTCGTAGCCGAACAGCCGGTAGAAGTACGGGATTCCGATCATCACCTGGACCAGGTGCCCTCGGGCGGCGGAGCGCGCGTGCGCCCACTGCATCAGCGCCCGGACCAGGCCGCGGCCCTCGTAGTCCTCGGCGGTGGCGACCAGTTCGACCTGCCCGGCGGGCAGTCGGACGCCGCCGAGGCGCAGTTCCTCGTCGAGCAGGGTGGCCGTGGACACCACCCGGTCGCCGTCGACCACCATCGCGCAGGCCGACCAGCCGGCGTCCGGGTCCTCGACCACCAGGCGGTGGTCGATCGCGTCCGCCGGGACGCCGCGCTCGGCGAGCAGCGCGCCGATCTGTTCCAGGTCGGCCGGCCCGGACTCGCGCAGGAGCAGGCCGCCGGGCAGGGGCGCGGGCAGGGCAAAAGGTTCGTCAACGGTCATTCATGGACCTTCGCACCGAAGGTCATCCGTGTCCAAGGAGTTTTGCCGATCAGGCAGGGCGGAGCGGGAACGCGCCCGATGCGCAGGCGCGTCCGTGGCGGGCCCCGGCAGGGCCGGTGGCCACGGCAGAGCACTCGCACAAGGTCGTCCCCGGGCTCTCGTCCTCCCGTTCGGGCCGGTTGCGGTGGCCTCTCCGGGTCGAGCCGTGCGGTCGGTGCGCGCTTGCTGTGTGCGGGAGTTGGCGAAATCGTGTCCATGGGCGGGCGGCCGGGTTGACCGTGGCCACGGCCGGACGGTTGGCTCGGCCGGAGCACAGGGGAGGGGATTCCCAATCATGTTGTCAAGCCGAGGCGGTGACGCCTTGTGACTGCCTCATGTCGCTGCGGCAGTGGACCCGGGCGTGACCACCTCGAAGAGCCGCCGATCGCGTATGAGAGCCCAGAGCACGTTGAGGCGGCGCCTGGCCAGGGCGAGGACGGCCTGCTTGTGGGACTTCCCCTCGGGGCGTTTGCGCTGGTAGAAGCCCTTCGAGACAGGGCAGCAGGTCGATGCGACCTGGGCCGACATGTAGAACATCCGCAGCAGCCGGCGGCTGTAGCGACGGGGCCGCTTCATGTTGCCGCTGATCTTCCCGGAGTTGCGTGGGACCGGGGCGAGGCCTGCGACGCCAGCGAGGCGGTCGGGACTGCCGAAGGCGCTCATGTCTCCGCCGGTGGCGGCGATGAACTCGGCGCCGAGCAGTGTGCCGACGCCGGGCATGCTGGTGATCACTTCTGCGTCGGGATGCTCGCGAAACCGGCCCTCGATGAGGGCGTTGGTCAGGGCGATCCCCTCGTCGAAGGCCATCACCTCCTTGGCCAGGGTGTGGACCATCTTCGCGGCGGTCTTCTCCCCGGGGACCACGGTGCGCCGGGCTTCGGCAGCGGTAACCGCGGCGTCGGCGCCCTTCGCCGCGCTGCGGACGCCGCGGTTCTTCAGCCAGGTCGTCAGCCTCGTGCGACCGACCCGGTGAAGGGCGCCGGGAGTCTGGTAGTCGGTCAGCAGCACCAGGGCCGCCTTGGACGCGCTGTAGTCGAAGGCGCGTTCCAGGGCGGGGAAGTACTCCAGAATCTGTGCGCGCAGACGGTTGATCGCACGGGTGCGGTCGGCCGCCAAGTCCAGGCGACGGGCAGTGAATATGCGCAGGTCGACGGCGATCTCGCTCGCCTCCTGGAGCGGCTGGAGGTCGCGGCGCATCCGGGCCTGGTCCGCGATGACGAAGGCGTCCTTGGCGTCGCTCTTCCCGTCGCCCCGGTAGGAGCCGGAGGCGTGGTGGACGGTGCGGCCGGGGATGTAGAGCAGCTGCTGCCCGTGGCCGACCAGGAGGGCGATCCACAGAGCGGCCCCGCCGGCGTTCAGGTCGACAGCCCAGGTCACCCGACCGCCCTCGGCCAACTCCAGTACGTCGCCGAGCAGTTCGAGCAGTTTGGCCTCGCTGTTCGGCACCCGGCGGGAGAGCACCGTCTTGCCGTCCGTGTCGATCACCGTGCAGTGGTGCTCGGCCTTGCCCGCATCCGTCCCGGCCCACAGTTCGGGCACCAGGCCCTCCTCACTCGACGTACGTGTACTCGGTCCCAGCAGACGACCTCGCCGACGTGTCCATACGAGCGATCTGGTTCGCGCATCCCAGTTAGCGGTCGAGTCGTCGCGGGGTGTCGGGCGGCCAATCCCCTCAAGCCACGACAGCGGCTAACCCATGACAGCCATACCCGACACCCTGGGTGTCCTGATCTTACGAATGACCCGGACCAACCCACCAAGAAAGGTATGGAGCCCATGAAGACGACGACGGTACGGATGGCCTGCACGCTGGCGGCCGCGCTGCTGGCGGGCACCGGGGCACCGGCGGCACACGCCAGGCCCGCGCCTGCACCTGCGTCCACGCTCGCGTTCGCGGCGACGACCGGCGACACGGTGCGGGTGAACGTGGGCCCCGACGGCGCGCCCGCCGACGACTGGTCCGAGCCGCTCGGGCTGAGCGCCGACGGCCGCTACGCCCTGTTCACCTCGCTGGCCTCGAACCTGGTGCCCGGTGACACCAACCGCCTCTACGACGTCTTCGTCCGCGACCTGTGGACGCGGCAGACCGAGCGGGTCAGCCTCGCCGACGACGGTGCCCAGCTGGACGGCTCCAGCAGCCAGGCCGCGATCAGCGCCGACGGCCGGTACGTCGCCTTCAGCAGCGACGCCGCCAACGCCGTCCCCGGGCACGGCAGCGGACGCACCGACGTCTACGTCCGCGACCGCCGCACCGGCCACACCGAGCTGCTCATCGCGGGCACCGGCGTCGGGAACTCGCTCAGCCCCGCGATCAGTGCCGACGGCCGTTTCGTCGCCTACTCCTCGGACCGCGCCGACCTCGCCCCCGGGGCGCGGGCGGGCATCGCCAACATCTACCTGACCGACCGCCTGACCGGTACCACCCGCCTGGTGACCGCCGGGCAGGGCGGCGCCCCCGCCGACGGAGGCTCGGTGGAGCCCTCGCTCAGCGCCGACGGCAGGACCGTCGCCTTCCGTTCGAAGGCGGCCAACCTGCTGCCGGTCGCCCAGCCCGCCCCGAAGGCCCTGAAGCCGCCGCCCACCCGCCAGCTGTTCCCGCTCTACGTCCACGACACCCGTACCGGCCGGACCGAGGGCGCGAGCGTCGACCCGAGCGGTGCCCTGCGCGACGCCGCGCGCCAGGGGCGGCTGAGCGCAGACGGGCGGTTCGCGCTGTTCCGGGTGTTCCAACCGGACCAGGGCGCCACCCGGGTCGCGCTCTACGCCCGCGACCTGCACACGGGCGCGGTGACCGAGGTGGCCCCCGCCGGCACCCAGCCGGCCGTCATGACGGCGGACGACCGCTGGGCCTACTTCGCCTCGGACGACGCCGGTCTGGTGCCCGACGACACCAACGGTGCCACGGACGTCTTCCGGCGGGACCTGCGGACCGGCCGGATCGAGCGGGTCGCCGAGGCCGTCGGCCCGTCCTCCGCGCCCGCCGTGGACGCGCTCGGCACCACGCTGCTGTACGGCGCCCTGGACGGCACCCGCGCGGACGTCCTGGTGCGCTACCTGCCGGGCTTCTAGGGCACGTATTCGGTCGTGATCAATCTGTGTGATTCACCTTCGCGGCGGGTCCTGATCCGGTAGACCGTGGTGTGTGACGCGAGCGCAACTGA